>CAZADJ010000262.1:0-3547 GCA_964483845.1 uncultured Actinomycetota bacterium
CGCGGTTCGATCTGACGATCGGAGCGCGCGTGGGATCCTCGTGACACGCGACGTGTTGTTCGTGCGCGTCGTGACGCCGATATCGAAGGGTTGGCGAGCTCCGAGGGCGTCCGGAGCGGACGCGATCGGACAGGTACCGGTGCTCCCCCAGTGCGGAAGCTCGCCCCCATCACGTCGGTCCGTTCGCGTCGATCGCTACGTCGACACGATCGCCGACGGTGACGGTGCCCACGGTCACGACATCGGCGTAGACGGCGAGCAGGCCATCGCGTTCCTGGGTGAGCCGTGGCAGGAGCCGGCGTCGGGGGATCACGCCGTCCTGAGCCACGTCAACGGTCCGACACCGCGACACTCGCCTGATGCCTCGGAGCACCGCTGCCCGCCCGATCGTGATGCGACGCCCCACCCAAGCTTCCTCGATGAACGGTTCGTCGGTGCGGATCACCAGGTTCGGTCGGAGCCGCCGCACATCGAGGTCGACACCCCAGGCTCGCGCACACCACGCGACCGTCGCCGTCCCGACGAGTGAGATCTGCCCGGCGTCTTGATGGGGGACGTCGCCCTCGGGTACCACCCTGACGGGCGTGCCCATCGCCTTGCTGAGGTGCGCATCGAGAGCCGGATCACCGACGCGGTGGACGCGCGATCCATGGCTGACCCGGACCTCGCCGCTCGCTCCGGTGCGAGCGGCGAACTGCGTCACGGCGTCACGGCGCCGGAACCGGCGGGTGTTCTTGCACGATGCGAGCCGTCCGTCCTCGTCACGGACAGCGAACCAACGGTCGCCGGCCAGTCCGCGATCGTCGAGCACCGCCTGGTCGAGCCTCTCGCCGCCCATGGCCTTGACCGGGTAGCGGCGGATCTCGTCAAGGTGCATGACCGGCCGCCTCGGGTGGTGGGCTCAGAGTCTGCCAGGCCGGGCCCGGACAGCCGTCGAGGCGGCGTCCGAGGGACCCGCGAGATCGCCGTCGGATCGAACACCGCTTGAGAGACGTGATGCTGGCTCCTCTCCCGTCGGTCATCCCAGAAGACGAGACGGGGCTCTGCGGTATTGCGCCGCAGCCGACGAGCCCTGGTACGCGCACTACGGGAAGGACGAGGAGCTGGTGGTCGTCTTCAGCGACGCGATCTTCTACACGTCGCCCGACGACGCTTCGCCGTCGTCGCTGCTGTCACGCGGATCGCACTCCATCGTCGTTGGGGGGTTCGGAACCGTGAGCGATGCAGGTCTCGCTCGCGTCGATGATCGCTTCCAGGGCCGGGCTCTGCCAGCGCGACGGGTGCCAGGCCAGCTGGGTGGCCACCTCGAACCTGGGGGCGAACCAGTCCATGGCCACGACCGCTCCCGAGTCCAGGGGTTCCGTCAGCCAGGCCTCGGGGATGAGTGCGACGCCGAGCCCTGTCTCCACGCAGCGGCGGATCGCTTCGACACTGTCGAACTCCAGGGTGTGTCCGGGTCGGATGCCGGCACGGTCGAGGTGGGCCTCGAGGAGGGGTCGGTAGCCGCAGCCGCGTTCGGTGAGGAACAGGGTGGTGCGCGCGAACTCGTCCGCCACGTCGTCGACCGGGGCCGCCAGGGGGTGGTCAGCTGCGGCGACCATCACGAGTGGTTCGGTCCGGAGATGGCTGATCGCGAGGGAGGAGGTGGACTGGACCGGTGGTTGGAGGAGGAAGCCGACGTCGATCAGGCCGGTCGACACGGCGGGACGGATCTCGTGGTAGGGGATGGATTCGAGGCGGACCTCGAGGTCGGGATGCTGCCGGCGTAGGTAGCGGAGGACGAGCGGGAGGCGGTGTGCGACGATGGTCTCCGGGGCGGCCACGGTCAGTTCCCCGATGGCCTCGGAGTCGTGGCGGGCAACGGCCGAGGCGGCGGCACTCAGGTCCAGGATCCGGTCGGCGAGGGGCATCAACCGTCGGCCGGCTTCGGTCAAGCGGACCCCTGCGGGGAGCCGGTCGAACAGTGGGGCACCCACCTCGGTCTCGAGCGAGCGGACGTGAACCGACACCGTGGATTGGGCGTAGTGGAGCAGATCTGCGGCGGCGGTGAAGCTGCCGGACCGGGCGACCGTACGGAAGGTCTTCAGGTGTTCGAGTTCCATCGCGAGGACCCTCGTGTGCACGACCAGGAGCAGCCGACACCCTATCGAGGCAGCCGATGGGCTTCATCGGATGTCGTAGTTGGATTCGATGGACCGCGGACTGGTTCACTTGCTGCAGGCCGGCGGTGCTCCGTGCGCGAGACCGCGAGTCCCCGACCAGCCGCCGGTCCGGAGGTCACAGTTGTCCGGTGTGACGCTCGATCTCGGCGAGTTGGCGTCCCTTCCGACCCCGTTCCTCGCCGACGCGGTGGTCCAGTTGGGACTTCCTGTCCGGCAGGCACCCGTCGGCGTCGCCGGCCCGCCGGACGCGACGGCCGTGGGGCGGGCTCTGCCGGTTCGACACGCGGGAAGTGTCGACGTCTTCCTGGAAGCGCTCGGACACGCGGAACCGGGCGACGTCATGGTCGTCGACAACGCCGGTCGGCGCGACGAGGCGTGCGTCGGTGATCTCGTGGTCCGCGAGGCGATGGACGCGGGTCTGGCCGGGATCGTCATCTGGGGGCTGCATCGCGATGCCGTCGAGATCGCCGAACTTGACTTCCCGGTGTTCAGCTACGGAACGCTTCCGTTCGGGCCGCGTGAGCCCCGCTCTCCTTCGGAGGACAGGCACGTGTCGGCCAGGTTCGGTGAGGTGACCGTCGACCGTTCCGAGGTCGTCGCTGCTGACCCGAACGGGGTCGTGTTCCTCACCGGCGAGCACGTCGAACGCATCGTCGGCGTCGCGAGGTCCATCCGCGACGCGGAAGCGGAGCAGATCAGGAGGTTGGACGCGGGCACGTCACTCCGCGACCAGTTCGACTTCGACGCCTACCTCCGAGACCGCGAGCAAGATCCCGGCCGCACGTTCCGTCAGCACCTCCGCGACCGTGCAGCGGCCATCGAGACGTAGGAGGAGGCGGCCCGAGGACCCCGCTCGATCCTTCCCTGCACGGTCGTGGCTGCCGTCAGTCGTGCGTGGTGTCTGTCGGTTGTATGGTGCCGGCGGTGCGGACGCCTGACCACCGTTCGATCTCGGCCTCGAGGTCGAGCCGATCGACGGGTGCGGCGTTCTCGTACGGCCCCCACTCCTCGCGGGGCAGCATCCACATGACCTCGAACTCGTTGCCGTCGGGATCGGCCCCGTAGACGCTCTTGGTGGCACCGTGGCTCGACTCACCGGTGTACGCGCCGATGTCGCGCAGTACCTGTCGCGCGTCGGCGAGCTCGTCGATGGTCTCGAGCTGCCAGGCCAGGTGGTACAGACCGACCTGCCCGCGGCGCTTCGGACCGGCGTCGGCACCGACACCGAACAGTCCCAGGTCGTGGTGGTTGCCGGAGCGGGGAAGGCGCAGGAACGCCGCGTCGGCTCGCGGTTCGCGAGCGATGACCTCCATGCCGAACGCCTCGGTGTAGAAGCGCACGGAACGTTCGAGGTCGGCGACGAACAGCACGGCGTGGTTGAGACG
>CAZADJ010000263.1:0-3514 GCA_964483845.1 uncultured Actinomycetota bacterium
TCGTCCGACGACGGATCGTCGGGGTCGAGCTCAGGCGAGTCGTCCGGATCGTCGGAGTCCAGCTCGAACGGCTCGTCGAGCTCGGACGCCGGTTCAGAGGAGCCGACGGGGGCCGGGTCGTCGGGCTCGGGCGGCGATGCGAACGCTGCCTCGGAGGACGGTGGCGATGACGAGGCGTCGGAGACGGCGGGCGACGGCCCCGACCTGCGCGCGGCGTCCGAGGCGCTGCGTGAGGCCGACGCGGTCATCGACCGCGACGCGTGGGACGTCCGTCGCGAGGCCGAGCCCGTCGACCACGGCGACGACCGGCCCGGGTGGCTCCGTGCCCTGCGGTGGCTCGCTGAGTCGTTGGCCGCGCTGGTCGCCGCGATCCGGGAGACCGTGGTCGCGATCGCGGCCGCGGTGTTCGCCTGACGAGGGCGGTCGGTCCAGCCAGCCCCGGCGCGCCAGCGCCCAGCCGAGCTGGGTCCGGTTGGCGGCCACGCCCAGCCGGAGCCGCCGGCCGTGGCCCGCGTCAGCCGGGCAGGCCGGACTCGTGGACGATCTCGTCCACCTCGTCCGCCTCGAACCCACGGTCGAGGAGCGCGTCGCGCAGCCGCTCGCGTAGCAGCGGGTTGCCGCAGCGGGGACAGAAGCTGGCCTGGGTCTCGCGCTCGGCCGCCTTCCAGCCGCAGCGCGGGCAGCCCTCGACGTCCCGCCGGCCGAACACGCCCGCGTCGCCGAGCGCGTCGACGTAGCCGCGGGCGTACTCCCACGGGACGTACTGGTCGGGGTCCGGGGCGAACGCCGGTTCGTGCACCGGGGTGTCGCCGGTCTCGAGGAGGACCTGCAGGTTCTCCCGCATCATGTCCCACGGGTAGAAGTGCTCCTCGACACAGTCCTGGCAGAAGATCGCGACGCCGCGGAAGCCCTCGGCCTCGAAGGTCTCCTCGAACACCTGGAGGTCACGCAGGTCGCGGCGGATCAGGGCGGACTCCGCGCCACCGAGGGGCGGGGGACCGTCCTCCTCGTGCGCGTCCTCGTGCTCGTCGAACTCGTCGTTGGGTCCGTCGCTCATGTCCGGCCGTTACGGTCGCGGTCTCGTCGTCGTTCGGTTCGCGGTGCCAGTCTCGCAGCATCCGCAGGTGCGTGCGAGAGCACCGGCTCGTCGACGGCAGCGTATTAGGTTCGCACCCGTCCTCCAGCGAACAACGGGTGCGCGGTGCACGTCCTCGTCACGACCATCGTCCACGTGCCGCAGGACGCGCGCATCCTCCACCGGCAGATCCGGGCGATGCTCGACGCCGGGTGGCACGTCACGTACGCGGCGCCGTGGGGCGCGACCGGGCAGTCGGTGCCGGCCTGGGCCGACCCCGACCGCCTGCGCACGCTGGACCTGCCGCGCGCGTCCGGACGTGCACGTCGACAGGCCGTTCGCCGGGCCCGGCGGCTCATCGCGACGCTCGAGCGCGATGCGGACCTCGTCCTCGTCCACGACCTCGATCTGCTGGCCGCGGTCGCGGGCCGTCGGCGGGCCGCTCCGGTCGTCTGGGACGTCCACGAGGACACCGCGGGCGCGCTCGCCGACCGGGCGTGGGTGCCCGGGTGGGCCGAGCGGCCGCTGCGCACCGCCGTCCGGGCTGCCGAGCGGTGGGCGGAGCGGCGGCTGCACCTCGTGCTCGCCGAGGCCGACTACCAGCGGCGTTTCGTGCGCACCCACCCGGTGATCCCCAACCACCCGTGGATCCCCGACGAGGTCGACGAGCCCGGTGCGGACCGTGTGGTCTACGTCGGTCGTATCTCGTCCGGTCGAGGTGCCCGCGAGCTCGTCGAGCTCGGTCGGCGCCTCGCTCCCTCGATCCGCGTCGAGCTGATCGGGACCCCCGACGACGACGTGCGCCACCTGATCGAGGATGCCGCCGGCCGTGGCGAGGTCGACTGGCACGGGTTCCTCCCGAACGACGAGGCGCTCGCCCGGGTCGACGGGGCCCTCGGCGGCCTGTCGCTGCTGCACGACGACCCGAACTACCGCGGTTCGACCCCGACGAAGCTGCTCGAGTACCTCGCCCACGGCGTTCCCGTGGTCACCACCCCGCTACCGCGCGCGGCGCGGCTCGTCGAGGACGAGCGCTGCGGGATCGTCGTCGGCTACGGCGACGTCGACGCCGCAGAGGCAGCGATCCGCCGGCTCGCCGGCGACGCCGGGATCAGACGGCGCCTGGCGGCCGCAGGCCGCCGCGCCGTACGTGAGCGCTACAACTGGCAGCGGACCTCCGAGCGCTTCCTCGACGTGCTGCGCGGATGGGTCACGCGCCGGTGAACGGCGCCCGTGCGGCCGGTACGGACGGCTCCTACGCTCGGTCGGCGGTCGCCCGGCCACCGCCGGGACGGCCTCGGTGATCGGAGACGACGTGGAGCAGGTCGAGATCGGCGACGGGCGGCGGGCGCGCCGTGGGTACGCGTTGGACGACGTCACGCTCGTGCCCTCGAAGCGAACGCGCGGCCGGGAGGCCGTCGACCTCTCGTGGCGGTTCGACGCGTACCCCTTCGACATCCCGGTGCTGTCCGCGCCGATGGACGCGGTCACCTCGCCGGCGACCGCCGCGCGGATCGGTGAGCTCGGTGGCGGCGGGGTGCTCAACCTCGAGGGTCTGTGGACGCGCTACGAGCACCCCGACGAGGTGCTCGCCGAGATCGCGGGGCTCGAGCCCGGGCCGGACGCGATCCGGCGCCTGCAGGAGATCTACGACGCGCCCGTGAGCGAGGAGCTGATCGGTCGCCGCGTCGAGGAGCTGAAGGCGAGCGGGCTGGCGGCGGCGAGCCTCACCCCCCAGAAGGTGGAGCGCTACCACCGCCCGGCGCTCGAGGCCGGACTCGAGCTGCTCGTGGTGCAGGGGGTGGTCGTGACCGCTCAGCACGTCGCCGATCCAGGAGAGGAGCCGCTCGACCTCAAGGCGTTCACCGCCCGTTACGACATCCCGGTCGTGGTCGGCGGCGTCGCGTCGGCGAAGTCCGCGAAGCACGTCATGCGCACCGGCGCGGTCGGGGTGCTCGTCGGGGTCGGGACCGGCTCGGTGTCCACCACGACGGCGGCGCTCGGCGTGGGGCGGCCGCTGGCGACCTCCATCGCCGAGGTCGCCGGGGCCCGCAACCGCTACCTCGCGGAGTCGGGGCGCTACGTGCACGTCATCGCCAGCGGGGGGATCGCGACCGGCGGGGACCTCGTGAAGGCGATCGCGTGCGGCGCCGACGCGGCGATGCTCGGCCGTCCGCTGGCCCGGGCCGAGGAGGCTCCCGGCGGCGGCGCCTACTGGGGGTACTCGTCGGCCCACCACGAGCTGCCGCGCGGGCGCCTGGCCCGTGTGGGCACGCTCGGGAGCCTCGAGCAGATCCTCACCGGCCCGGCGCACCGCGACGACGGCACGGTGAACCTCGTCGGCGGGCTGCGGCGGGCGATGGCCGTCTGCGGCTACGAGGATCTGCGCTCGCTGCAGCGCGCGGAGCTCTCCGTCCGGGCCTGAGCTGGCTCGGGACC
>CAZADJ010000264.1:0-3479 GCA_964483845.1 uncultured Actinomycetota bacterium
GCCCGACCTCGGTACTCACGTGTCAGCGCCCCTCCGAGGTCGTCGCATCCTGGACCGGGCCCGACCCGTGGTCGAACCATCAGCGTGTGAGGGCCGCGGGCAGCCTAGACCGCCGATCCCGTACGGCTCAACCGCGTGCCCGGTGGGTCGATCGAGCGGACCTCGCCGCTCTCGTCGGTGTTCCCGAGTCGGTGACACGGCGCTACGGCTGGCCGCGACCTGCGCATCGCGGCGCATCGCCGCCAGCGCCCCCAGCACGATCAGGAGGCCCAGGGAGACGCCCCCGCCCCCACCGGTCGCCGGCAGCGGAGCCTCTGCGACCGCGGCCGGATCGGCCGTGGGTATCGGGGTCCGGTCGGGAGCAGCCGGCTCCTCGTCGATCGCATCGGTGAGGAAGATCGGGTTACCGATGGTCGTGCGGCTCTCGGCGTCGCGGGTCTCGAGCCGCCACCAGGTGCCGAGCGGCCCCTCGCTCGCCTCGTCACGGTCCGCGGTGAAGGTGTGCTCGAAGTCGTCGTCCACGACCGGGACGATGAGCTGCTCGTCGCCGTTGCGGACGAGGACGAGGACCTGCCCGGAACCGTCGCGCACGGTGACGGTGATCTCGGCCACGTCGGCGCCCAGCGACCCCCCGAACGTCACCTGTTCGCCGCCCGGCGCCGTCGCGGTCATCTCCAGCGCAGGCGAGTCGTGCACGCCGCGGGTGCGGACGTAGGCGCGTCCGGCGCGCAGCGCCTCCTCGAGCGCGGGCCGCGACAGCTCCTCGGCGTACACGGCGGTCGCGGGCACACCGTGTGGGGAGATGGTGCCGAACTCGTCGGTGCGCTCCCCCGCCCACTTGTCGTCGGAGCCACCGACCGCGGTGATGCGGTGCCCGTCGTTCAGCAGGTCCTCCCACATCGCGATCGCGGTCGTCATGAACGGGTTCTCGAAGCCGACCTGATCCTGGTCGCCGCCCGGGTAGGCCACGGGCGGCCCGGTGAGCACCTCGATGGTGTCGACGGCGTCCCAGTCCGTGTGATCCGCGAGCTCCCAGGCGCAGCCTCGACAGAAGTTCTCGAAGAGCGGTCCCTCGAACGTCGTCGGGTGGGCGACCTGGAAGAGCGCGTCCCGAGCGACGCTCTCCGCCTGGATCTCGCGCATCGTGATGTCGCCGTGACCGTGACGGTACTCGACGTGGCCCCACGTCTCCCCGAGGGTGATCGCGTGACCCTGGTAGGTGATGATCTCGCGACCCGGCCAGACCACCAGGTCGGGGTGAGCATCCTGCACCGCCCCGAGCTCGTACCAGTGCGCCGTGGTCGTGTACTCCGTGATCGGGAGGAAGTCCAGCCCCTGCTCGCGCGCGAAGGCGACGAACCCGTCCCAGTCGGGGGCGTCGGGATGCGAGTGGTAGGCGTGCATGTGCAGGTCGCCGTGGTACCAGCCGGGCTCGTCGCGGGCGACGTGGCGGGGATCGACCGGGTACGGGTCCGGAGGGCTCCCGAGCGGCGGCTCCCCGACGTCCGGGTCGAGGCAGCGGATCTCCACCTCCCACCAGCCCCCCTCGGGGCCGACGGCGGCGATGCCGAGCTCGACGTGCCACACGCCGGGCTCGACCGGTCCGGCGAGGTAGCCCCGCTCGGCGGCGTCGGCCTGCACGTGGATCTCACGGTGGCGGCTCCCCGACCAACCGCGGAAGCCGTCCGCGTCGTACGGGCCCGCCTCGTCCCAGAGCCCGAGGTCGACGGTGGTCGACGTCAGCGGGGTGCCGGGCAGCTCGCCCGCCTCCCCCCAGTCGTAGTCGACCTCGACGCGGGTCGTGGCGGGGGCGACGTCGAACGGGAGCAGACGGAACGTCCCCGCGTCGTCCGGGCCCTCCTCCCCCTCGTAGGTGACCGGCTCCCCGCCGGGCGCGCAGATCGGCTCGGCGCCCTGACCGGCGGCCGGCCCCAGCGGGACGACGAGCAACGCGACCACCGCCGCGACCAGCGCGACGTGGCGTGCTCCCCTCACGCAGCTCCCCTCGACCGGTCTCCCGCGGTCAGACTAGCCCGGCCCCTCTGGCCCCGACCGGTTCGCATCACCCGGCACGTCGGACGTGGATCGCGCACCGTCACCACCGCGGACCTCGACGGGGGTGTCGAACGCGAGCGTGCGGATCGGCCAGGGGATGGTCATGCCCTCGGCCTCGAGCGCGGACTTCGCACTCGCCAGCACCCGATCGCGCACGTTGCGCACGCTGCGGATGTCCGGCGCGGTCCAGTACAGCAGGGCGAACTCCACGCTGGAGTCCGCCAGGTCGTGGAGCAGCACCTGCGGCTCGGGCTGCGCCATGACGCCCTCGACCGCGGTGACCGCCTCGCGGAGCACCTCGCGGGCCCGGTCGTGGTCGTCGCGGTAGTCGACCCCGACGTGGACCTCGGTCCGACGCATCGCCCGTCGCGTGAGGTTGATCAACGGGTTGCGGAACACGTCGGAGTTCGGGACGAGGACGAGCTCGCCGTCGTAGGACAGCAGGCGGGTGACGCGCAGGTCGATCTCCTCGACGGTCCCCTCGTGCTCGCCGGTGCGGATCTGATCCCCCGCGCGGAACGGCTTGCGCACGAGCAGGAGGACGCCGGCGACGAAGTTCTCGAGGATGTTCTGCAGCGCGAACGCCAGCGCCAGCCCGACGAGGCCGAGGGTGGCGAGCGCCGCCCCGACGTTCACCCCGGCGATGGAGAACGCCGTGATCACGAAGAGCACGACGATCACGAAGCGCACCAGCCGGCCGGTCAGGTGGATCACGACCCGGTCGGCGGGTGTCCTCCGCAGCCCGTGCTCCGTCCACCGGGCCACGTACCGGGCGACCAGGACGCCGAGAAGGAAGACGAGCAGCCCGACGATGAACAGCGGGAGGTTCGCGATGAACGAGTTGGCGAGGTCGCTCAGAGCGCCGGTGACGATGTCGACGACGTCCCCCCAGGACTCGATCACGGGGCGCTCGCCGATGATGTCCTCGAGGTCGCCCGTCCCCTCGTCCCCCGGGTCCCCACCGGGCAGCGGACCGTCCTGGACGGCGAGGACCACCCGCCTCCGTGACATCGCCGCCTCCTCGTCCGTGGTCGTCCCCAGCGGCCCGCACGAGGTGTTCGGGGACGTCGCTGGCATGGCGTACCGTAGACGGCGGCGCCCCCGGTCAGCGCCCCGGCCGACCTCCGGGGCACGGGACCGGCCTCCCGGGCGTCGACCGTGAACACGCATCGCTGGACACGTAGCGCCCCGCCAGGGGCCGTACCTGCCCGTGACGACCGGGGGACGGTGACGAGTGGCGAAGAAGAAGACGAAGACCGACGACAGCGGCGGCGGTGACTACACCGCGCGCAACATCTCCGTCCTCGAGGGGATGGAGGCGGTCCGGCGACGACCCGGGATGTACATCGGCTCCACCGGACCGCGCGGCCTGCACCACCTGGTCTGGGAGGTCGTCGACAACGCCGTCGACGAGCACCTGGCCG
>CAZADJ010000265.1:0-3467 GCA_964483845.1 uncultured Actinomycetota bacterium
GATCCGGGGGGCATCGCGGAGTCCGCGGGCCAGCGCGTGAGGCGCGTCCGGACGTCACAGCGCACATCGTGATCACGGGGGACACGGATGCGGCTCGCACGCTCATGGCGCCACGCCGTCTCGGGAAACGCTCGACGAGCGACCGTCACGCTGCTCGTCACCGTCTGCTTGTTCGCACTCGCCGTCCTGATGGCCACCCAGACGTTCGCGGCGACGTCCACCGACCGTGGCCCCGGGTCGTCGGACGTCCGGGCGGGGGGCGTCATCGACCTCGTGGCCGCCGTCCTCCCCGACGCGAGAGCCGTCATGGGCCCGCGGCGCGGTCCCCGCTTCGCCCTCCCGCGGGGCGACCGCGACCGGGCGCGCGAGCTGCTCGAGATCCTGGGACACGACCCCGGGACCGGGGTGGACAGCGCGGAGATCCTCCGCGGCGCCGAGGCGCTCGACGTCCGGATCGACCGACCGATCACCCCCGCCGACGTGGAGGAGCTGCTCGCTGTGCACCGCAAGCGCGCGGTGCGTCCCCTCGCGGCGGTCGGGATCGACGTGGGTGCCGACCCCGGGCACGATGACCTGCGGCGCGCCGCGGCGCGCATCGACGTCCCGACCGGAGACGGCGTGGTCACCCCCCGTCAGGTCGAGCGCATCATCCGGACCGCTGAGGAGCGTCCGACGGCCGTGTTCGCCTCCACGGGCGGGGTGCCGATCCACACCCCGACCCGCCACCTGCGGCTGATCGGGTTCCACCAGGCGTCGTTCGCGGCCGCGCGTCAGCTCACCACCCACGATCGCGTGCCGATGCGGACCCTGCCGTCGCGGGGCCGCCCGACCGCGTCGCGCTCCGCCGCCGACATCTCCATGACGAACGGCCGGCCCGTGCTCGCACCGGTCACGGGGACGGTGGTGGAGGTGCAGCACTACGCCCTCTACGGGCGCTACGCGGACGCGCGGGTCCGCATCGTCCCGGACGCGAACCCGCAGATGCTGGTCACCGCCCTCCACGTCACCGGCCCGACGGTGCGCGTCGGTGACCGCGTCCAGGGCGGCAAGGACACGATCGCGCGATCCGCGACCAAGTTCCCGTTCGTCTCGCAGATCGACGAGTTCGCCGGCGACCACCCCCACGTCCACATCGAGATCCGCCGGCGGTGAGCCGCGACGACGTGCGGCGGCCGGACACCGGCTCGACGGCATCCCCGGGCCGCTGGCAGGATCGAAGACGTGGGACGCCACGACGCGCGCACCGGCTGGTGGCCGCCCGGGAGGCGGCCGCGCTGCCCACGCACGTCGATGACGTGACCTGAACGACGACCACGCAGCCCGGAGCCGCCTCGGCGAGGCGGCTCTCTTCCGTTGCAGCGCCGGGACGGCTCCCCGTACGGAGAGGAGGCTCCCCATGGCGCTGGCGCTCACCGGCATCAAGCCGACCGGCACGCCGCACCTCGGCAACTACCTCGGCATGATCCGTCCCGCGCTCGACCTCGCCCGCGACCACGAGGCGTTCTACTTCGTCGCGGACCACCACGCGCTGACCACCCAGCCCGAACCCGCGGAGCTGCGGAGACGGTCACGCGAGGTCGGGGCGACATGGATCGCCTGCGGGCTCGATCCGGCGCGGTCCGTCGTCTACCGGCAGTCCGACGTCCCCGAGGTCACCGAGCTCGCCTGGATCCTGTCCTGCGTGACCGCCAAGGGCCTGCTGAACCGCGCCCACGCGTACAAGGCGGCCGTCGCGGACAACGAGCGCCACGGCCGCGACCCCGACGACGGGATCAACGCGGGGCTGTTCGGCTACCCGGTCCTCATGGCCGCCGACATCCTCGCACCGCGGGCGGACCTGGTCCCGGTCGGCCGCGACCAGGAGCAGCACATCGAGGTGACCCGGGACATCGCCGCCGCGTTCAACGCCCGCTACGGGGAGGTGCTCTCACAGCCGGACGGGGTCGTCGACGACGGGGTCGCCACGGTCCCCGGCCTCGACGGGCGCAAGATGTCGAAGAGCTACGGCAACGTCATCCCCATCCTCGCTCCGCCGGACCGGTTGCGCGGCGCGGTCGCCCGCATCCGCACCGACTCGCGCCGTCCGGAGGAGCCCAAGGACCCGGCGACGTGCACGGTGTTCGCCCTGTACCGGCACGTCGCCGACGAGCGGGCGGTCGCGGACATGCGCGCCCGCTACCTGGCCGGCGGGATCGGCTACGCCGAGGTGAAGCAGACGCTGTTCGAGGTCCTCGACGAGCTCTTCGCGGAGCCACGACGGCGCTACGAAGAGTTGGTCGCCGACCCCGCCGAGCTCGACCGGATGCTCGCGAGCGGGACCGGGTCCGCGCGACGGCGTGCGGACGAGACGCTGACCGCTGTCAGACGCGCCGTGGGGATCGCGTGACCCCGTCCGTGGCACGCTCTCCCACGGAGGGGGGAGCGGTTCACCTAGCATCGGGTCGGATGCTCGGCCACCAGCAGGGTGGCCACGTGAGCGGGAACGGTGACTGTGTCCCGTACGGAAGGGTGGTCGTGGAGGACACCTCGTCGGTGGATCGGGACGGGGCTCCGACACGTTCCGGGTGGGTGGCCGCGCTCGTTGTCGGGGTGGCCTGGGTGCTGACCGTCGCGTCGGCCGTGGGGAGGGTGGCGCTGGCGGTCCCGGTCGACGCCCACCGGGGCGTCGGCGGTGCGGACGGGTCCGTGGATCCCGCCACCCTTGGGCCGGCGCTGTTCGCCGTCGGTCTGGTCACGGTCGGTGCGATCATCGTCCTGCGGAGACGGTCCGCCCGCACGTACGGCGGGGTGATGGTGGCCGCCGGCGTGTCGGTGGCGCTGCTCGGCTTCGCCAACCAGTACAGCCAGTACGCGCTGCTGGTGGCGCCCGACGCGGGGCTGCCGTTCGGGATGGCGGCCGCCTGGGTGCAGGATCTGTGGATGGTGGGGTTCGCGTTCCAGTTCCTCCTGCTGCCGATGCTGTTCCCCGACGGTCGGCTGCCGTCGCCGCGCTGGCGTCCGGTCTTCTGGGCCACGCTCGCCGGCGTGACCGGGTTCACCGTCGTCTGGGCGTTCACCGAGGGCCCGGTCGGCAACGCCTTCGAAGGACTGTCGGCTGCGCCGGCCAACCCCCTGGGCGTCTTCCCGCCGCCGCCGGACGTCGTCTTCCACGTCGCCTTCGCGGTGCTGATCCCCCTGATGGTGGTGGTGGGGGTTGGTGGGCTGATCGCGCGGTGGCGTGGCGCCACCGGCGTGGTCCGCCAGCAGATCAAGTGGGTGCTGTACGCCTTCGGGCTGGTGCTGACGGCCGGCGCTCTGCTCTGGATCGATATACTGCTGGTCGAGGTCGTCGGCCTCGATCTCGGCATCCAGACACCGGAGAACTGGATCGGCAGCCTGTCGCTGGTCGCGGTGGTCGTCGCGCTGGGGGTCGCGATGCTGCGCTACCGGTTGTACGAGATCGACCGGATCATCTCGCGCACGGCCAG
>CAZADJ010000266.1:0-3467 GCA_964483845.1 uncultured Actinomycetota bacterium
CTCGCGCAGGTCGGACAGCTGCGGGCGCTTGTCGGTCCGGGACTCCGGCTGGCGGGACAGCTGCGACAGCGCCATCACCGGGACGTCGAGCTCCTTCGCGATCATCTTGAGGCCCCGTGAGATGTCCGAGACCTCCTGCACCCGGTTCTCGGCGCGGCGGTGGCTCTGCATCAGCTGGAGGTAGTCGACGATGACGAGCGACAGCCCGTGACGCTGCTTCAGCCGCCGGCACTTGGCACGGATCTCCATCAGCGTGATCGCAGCGGTGTCGTCGACGAACAGCGGCGCCTCGGCGAGCCGACCCATCGCGTCGGACAGGGACGCCCAGTCGGCGTCGTCGAGCCGCCCGTTGCGGATCTTGAACGAGTCGACGCGCGCCTCCGATGACAGCAGCCGGTCGACGATCTCCGCCTTGCTCATCTCGAGGCTGAACACGACCGAGGGCTCCTGCAGCTCGACGGTCACGTACTGCGCGATGTTCAGCGCCATGCTCGACTTCCCCATCGACGGCCGCGCGGCGAGGACGATGAGGTTCTGCCGCTGGAGCCCGGCGGTGAGCCGGTCGAGGTCGTTGAACCCGGTCGGCAGACCGGTCACCTCCGAGCGGTTCTCGAAGCGCTGCTCGATGCGCTCGAAGCCCTCGGACAGCAGCTCCTTCAGCGGCGCGTACTCGGAGCTGATCCGGCCCTGCGCGACGTCGTAGATCAGCTGCTCGGCGCGGTCGATCGCGAGGCTGACGTCCTCGCCGGCGTCGAAGCCGAGCTGCACCACCCGCGTCCCGGCCTCGATCAGCCGGCGCAGCATCGCCTTCTCCGCGACGATGCGCGCGTGGTAGACGGCGTTCGCGGCGGTCGGGACGGCCGCCACCAGGTCGTGGATCGCGCTCGCGCCACCGACGTCGGCGAGCTTGCCGGTCCGGTCGAGGCGCTCGACGACGGTGATCGGGTCGACGACGTCGCCGCCGGCGAACAGGGCGGTGACGGTCTCGAAGACCGTGCGGTGGCTCGAGCGGTAGAAGTCCTCCGGACGCACGATCTCGACGACCTCGGCGAGGGCTGCGCGGGAGAGCAGCGCCGCACCGAGCACCGCGACCTCGGCGTCGAGATGGTTGGGGGGCACGCGGTCGGAGCCGACGGCGCCGCCCCCGGCTGGGCCGTTGTTCGAGGTCCCGCCGGGTCGTCCGGCTGGGGGGGCGGGGGAAGGAGCGCCCGGTTGTGTCGTCGTCGGGTCCACGCCCGCTCCTTCGCGGCTAGTCGGCCGGCTCCTCCGCGTCCTCGTCCTCGTCATCATCGTCGGATCCCTCGCGTGCAGCGAGGATCTCCTCCGGGGTCTTCGGGGCGGCGATGTCGCTGGGGGCGCTCGCGTGCGCCGCGAGGCCGCCCTCGTCCGGCTCCGGTGCCGCGTCGGCGGGAGCCTCCTCGTCCGTGGCCGGCTCCCCGGCGGGAGCCGCAGCCTCGTCCCCGCCGGCGGCCTCGTCCACCGCGGGCGCATCGGCCTCCTCAGCCTCCTCGGCGGCCTCCTCCGCCTCGATCTCCTCGGCGGCCTCCAGCGCGGCCTCCTCGAGCGCTGCGCGCTGCTCGGCCTCCGTGCGGGTCGCAGCGGCGAGGCCCTCGACCGTCACCTCACCCTCGACGTCGACGACCTCGACCGGGACCTCGGCCGTGACCTGCGGGTGCACCCGCACCTCGACGTCGTACGAGCCGATGGACTTGATCGCCCGCGGCAGGTCGATGCGCCGCTGCTCGATGTCGTGGCCGCGCTCCTTCAGCACCCGGTGGATGTCGCCGGCCCCGACCGACCCGTACAGGGTCCCCTTCTCGTCGACCCGGGCCTCGACGCGCAACGTACGCCCCTCGAGGATCTGCTTGAACTCGGCGGCGTCGTCGACCGTGCGCGCCTCGCGGGCCTTGCGGGCCCGGGTGAGCGTCTCGGCCTCCTTCAGCGCCCCCTTCGTCGCCCGTATGGCGAGGCCCCGGGGGATGAGGTAGTTGCGCCCGTAGCCGTCCGCGACGTCGACGACGTCGCCGGCCAGCCCGACGTTGTCGACCTCCTCCTTCAGGATCACCTTCACGTGTCGTCTCCTCGTCCGCCGGCTCAGCGCACCGAGTACGGGATCAACGCCATCTCGCGCGCGTTCTTCACCGCAGCTGCCAGCTGGCGCTGGTGCTGGGGGCAGACGCCGGACGTGCGGCGCGCCTTGATCTTGCCGCGCTCGTTGAGGTGCATCTTGAGCGTCTGCAGGTCCTTGTAGTCGATGTACTCGACGCTCTGCTGACAGAACTGGCAGACCTTCTGCCTGGGTCTCCTCGCCATGGTCTCGTGCCTCCCTCGGTCAGGTGCGGGCTCGCGGTGGGTCGCCCTAGAAGGGGACGTCGTCCATCTCGGGCTCCGGCGCCTGCGCGTCGCCGGCGGCGGTGTCGCCGCGCGACGAGGAGCCGCTCCTCGACTTGTCGGGCGAGGCGACCGCCCACCGCAGGCTCGGCGCGACCTCGTCGGCCTCGATCTCGGTGACCCACCGGGTCTGTCCGTCGCTCGTGTCGTACGAGCGGATGCGCAGCCGTCCGATCACGACGGCGCGGTCGCCCTTCTTCAGCGAGCTGGCGACGTTCTCACCGAGGTCGCGCCAGCAGTTGACGGTGACGAAGGTCGTCTCCTCCTGCTGCTGGCCGCTCTTGTCCGTCCACCGCCGGTTGCTCGCGATGCGGAAGTTGGCGACCGCCGTCCCGCTGCCCAGGAAGCGCAGCTCGGGGTCGTCGGTCAGGTTGCCGACCATCGTGATGAAGTTGCTCTCGTACGCCACGGTCTCTCCTCTCGTGTTCGCCCGTCTCGCTGTCTCGTCACGGGGACGGGGCTCCTGCGTCCACGCGCGTCGGGGCTGGAACCCCCGGGACCAGGTGGGGACGCCGGCCCTCGTAGCGGTCGCCACGGCTCCGTGCTACGGCTCCGTGCTACAGCTCCGTGCGGACCTTCGCTGTCGGACGGCGGATGCGGATGTCGGGCCGGATCGTCTTGAAGCGGACGACGTCGTCGTGGATCTTCAGCTGCCGCTCCACCTCCTCCCGGGACTCGGGCGGCAGGTCGAGGTCGAAGACCGCGTAGAAACCCGCACTGCGGTTGTCGATCTCGTAGGCGAACGGCCGTCGGCCCCAGAAGTCGGTCTGGTTGACCGTCCCGCCACCGTCGGTGACGAGCTCCTGGACCCACTCGACGAGCTCTCCGGCACCCTCGTCGTCGAGGGTGTCACTGAGGATGACCATCATCTCGTAGTGGCGCACCGGCACCTCCTCTGGTCTGTGTGGCCCCCACGGTCACGCCCGGTCGGTCGCGACCGGTCGTCGTTGGGAGCAGGGGTGCTGCCAGCCCGTGGGCCCGTGCCCGCCACCGCACGGTGGCTGTCGGGCCTCGCGGACGACCCGGCGACGGTACCCGAGGCCGTCTGGTGGCTCAACCGTCTGGCGTCCTCACCT
>CAZADJ010000267.1:0-3443 GCA_964483845.1 uncultured Actinomycetota bacterium
ACGGCCGCTGGTGCGAGCTCGACCCGCGCGAGGGGACCCGACGCGTCGTCGCCGAGGCGGCGCGCAACGTCGCGTGCGCCGGAGCGACGCCGCTCGCCGCGACCAACTGCCTGAACTTCGGCAACCCCGAGCGTCCCGAGATCATGTGGCAGTTCGCCGAGGCGGTAGCCGGGCTCGGCGAGGCGTGCCGGGCGCTGGGCACGCCGATCACCGGTGGGAACGTCTCCTTCTACAACGAGACACGATCGGGCCCCGACGCCCCACCCCGGGCCATCCACCCCACGCCGGTCGTCGGTGTCCTCGGCGTGCTCGAGGACCTCGGCGACGCGGTCGGCATCGGGTTCGGAGCCGACGGCGACGTCGTCCACCACCTCGGCGCCGCGACCGGGGCCGGCCTCGCCGGCAGCGAACTGCAGCGTCTCCTCGGTGAGCCGCTCGGCGGCACGCTCGACCCGGTCGACCTCGCGCTCGAGGCCCGCCTGCACGGGTTGCTCGCCGAGGCCGCCCGGCGGGGCCTGCTCCGCAGCGCCCACGACGTCGCCGACGGGGGCCTCGTCGTGACCCTCGCGGAGTCGGCGCTCGCCGGCGGGGTGGGTGTGCGCTGGGAGCCGGAGGACGGTGTCGACCCGACGCAGGTCCTGTTCAGCGAGTCGCCGACGCGGGTGGTGACGTCGGTGGCTCCGCGTGACGCGGAGGCCTTCGAGGCTCTGTGCGCCGAGAGCGACGTGCCGGCCCGCCGCGCCGGGGACGTCGGGGGCGATGCGGTCGAGGTCGCCGGCATCGTCGAGCTCGCGCTCGCCGGCGTGCGTGACGCGTACGAGGGCGGACTGCACGCCATCCTCGACTTGTGAGCGGCTCAGGCGGCGGGAGCGGTGGTCGCCCGGACGGGAGCGACCCGTTCCAGGAGCTCCTCGACGACGCGCGCGCCGACGTAGCGGCGCGATCGCGGAGCGTCGAGCGGTGGCAGCGGCAGCGCGCGGAGGAGGGGGCCTCGTTCGCGGGTGTGCTGCTCGACCTCGGGGAGCGGGGTGGGGTCGTGACCGTCACCACGGAGGCGGGCAACGACCACCGTGGGCGCGTCGTCGGCGTCGCGAGGGACTTCGTCGAGGTCCGGACCGCCAGCGCCCGGACGGTCTACGTGCGCCTCGAGGCGGTGGCGGTCCTGCGACCCGGCGGGGACGCGGACCGCGGTGCCGCCTCCGCGGAGCGGGTCGGCCACCACGACCGCACCCTCGGGGAGCAGCTCGCGTTGCTCGTCGTCGACCGTCCGCGCGTCACCGTGGTCGCGACCGCCGACCGGGCGCCGTTGACGGGCGAGCTGCGCGGCGTCGGGAGCGACGTCGTCACCGTCCGGCTCGACGGTCCGGCGCGCGACGTCGCCTACGTGCGCACCGCGTCGCTCACGGAGGTCGTCGTCCACAGCTAGCGAGCGCTCGGCCGGGTCGTGACCGGTTCGGGTCGCTTCGGTTCTGCGGGGGACGCCCCGCAGGCGATCAGCGATCGTCGGCGAGGCCGCCCCGACGCACCCGCTTCCGGGCCCAGCGCAGCAGCTCCGCCAGCTCGCGGGCCTCCGCCGGCGTGCCCGTCCGCAGGCGGATGCGATCGGATCCGAACCGGCGCAGGTCCGCACGGCGGCCGAACCGTGCGACCCGACCGAGCTCCGCGGCGGTGCGCTCGGTGAAGCCCTCCGCGGTGCGCAGCACGAGCAGCCCACCCTCCTCGTCGCGGATCTCGATGCCGCGCAACTGGCTCCAGTCGATGCGCGGCTGGCCCGCCGGGGTCACGCCCTCCTCGTCGACGACGGCCACGGTCCCGGGGCGGACGGCGCGGAACCCGAAGACGGCGACGCCGAGCAGCCCGAGCAGCGCGACGAACCCGCCCAGCGGCCGCATCACCCAGACCGGGACGGGGCGGGGGTCGATCCCGAGCATCCATCCGCCGAGTCCGAGCAGCAGGCCTGAGATGCCGAGGACCACGAGGACCGGGGTCCGTGTCCGTCGGATGCGCACGCGTCCGTGGGCGCGCAGCTCGGTCTCCCACCGTTCCCGCATCGACATCGGCGCTCCCCTCGGGTCCCGGCCGTGGAGGGTAGGTCGCGCCGCCCCGGGCCACCGGCGGGCGGCCGTGGGCTCCCCCGCCCCCCACCCCCGACACGGGCACACCGGATGGGTGTTCTACATCGTCTTGACATGAGAAAGCATGAGATATAACGTACGGACCAGGACCCGTGGGATGGATCCCCGGATGGAACCGCCGGTCGGATCCGCGGGTGGGATCCGCCGGTGGGATCCGCCGGTGAGCGGTCAGCGGGGAGGTCGGGATGGGTGCGACCCGGAGCCCGGCTCCCGGCGTCCGCCCCGTCCCCGGGGGCCCGAGCCGGTCCCTCCGGAGACGGCGGAGCCGCGAGGTCGCTCCGCTGCTCGTGTGGGCCGCGGCCCTCCTGAGCGCGACCGCCCTCTTCCACGCGCTCGGTCGCGGCGCGCTCGCCGCCCCGTCCCTCCTCGCGCCCGGGACCTGGCTCGAGTGGGTAGCGACCCGGGATGCGGTGACCGTCGGCTTCGTCGTCCTCCGGCTGCTCGTGCTCGCGCTGGCCTGGTACCTCGTCGGGGTGACCACCGTCGGCGCGCTGGCTCGCGTGGCGCGGGCTGCGCGGCTCGTGCGTATCGCGGACGCCCTGACGGTGGACTGCGTGCGTCGGTTGCTGCAGAGCGCTCTCGGACTGGGGCTGGCCACCGCCGTGGTCGGCGCCGCGACCGCCGGTCCGACCCTCCCGCCGCACCCGGGCCCGGCCGGCCACGCTCGACCTGGCGTGGTCCTCGCGGCCGACCACACCGGACCGGTCGTCGCGGCCGATCCCGTTCCCCCGGGCCTCGAGGTGCCCGGGGGCGCCCGGAGCAGCTCGGGGCGCACACCCCGACCCGCGGCGGACGCTGGTGCGACGGACGATACGGGAGACGTGGCTGCGGGGGAGGTCGAGGCCCGGGAGACGACCTGGGAGGTCCGGCCGGGGGACCACTTCTGGTCCGTCGCCGAGCAGGTCCTGGAACGCGCCTGGGGGCGGGCGCCGGTGGAGCGCGAGATCGTCGGCTACTGGCGGCAGCTCGTGGAGCGCAACCGTGCTGAGCTGGTCGATCCGGGCGACCCCGATCTCATCTACCCGGGGCAGATCCTCGTGCTGCCGGACCCCCCACAGCGACCGGGGGACCGATGAACCTCACTCGTCCTTGCCGCTCGGGTAGAGGTGCTCCAGCGAGCCCGGCTCGATGCGGGACTCGCCGATGAAGTCCTCCACCTCGTCCAGCCGCAGTCGGATGACCCGACCGAACTTGTACGCGGGGATCTTGCCCTCGTCGATGAACCGGTACAGCGTCCGGGTGCTCACCCCGAGGTGCCGCGCCGCCTCCGCGGTGGACAGCCACTCGATCTCTCCCCGTCGCCGCTCG
>CAZADJ010000268.1:0-3419 GCA_964483845.1 uncultured Actinomycetota bacterium
GGTCGGGTCGAGGCTGTCCGTGGCCACTATCGCCACGATGTATCGGGACGATACACCCGCCCCCGGAGCGCGGCAACGCCCGCGTGGCCACTGCCCGTCGGACCGCACAGCGCACGGGGGACGAGATGCGTACGCTGCCAGCGTGCCAGCGAGCACGGAGGCGGAGAGGTCGTACGGAGCGGCCGGATCGACTACCGGATGCAGCGGCGGGCGTTGTTGCGTTCCGTCCGCACCGGCCTGCGCTCGCCCCACGAGGTCTGCGACGCGCACCCCGACCTGGTCCGCGCCGGGCGGCACGTCGGGGAGACCATCGCGGACGGCTGTCCGATCTGCGACCGGGCCGAGCTCCGTCTCGTCACGTACGTCTTCGGGAAGCGGGTAGGTCGCCACAGCGGCAAGGTCGTGCCGCGCAACGACATCGGGTCGATGTGCGAGCGCTACGGGGCGCTGAACGTCTACACCGTCGAGGTCTGCACCGACTGCAACTGGCACCACCTGCGTGAGTCGTTCTGGATCGGACAGGAGGCTGGCTGAGCCTGGTCCCCGCCTCGGGTCAGAACACGAAGTACCAGCCGACGAACGCGAGCGTCATCGCGCCGAGCAGCGCCGACGAGACCGCCCACCACACGGCTGCGACCGATCCCCGGCGGGTCCAGGCGCCGAACGCCCAGCCGAGCGGTGCCAGGCCGAGGGCGAAACGGTAGGTCGACATGAGCGGTCGTCCGAGCCACGGGGTCACGAGCCAGAGCAGCAGGTGGGCGGCGGCGTACAGCCCGTAGGTCGACGGTGTGCGCAGGACCAGCCAGATCACAGCGGCGGCGACCGGGATCAGTAGCAGGAGATCGAGGAGCTGGTAGCCGGCCGGGTAGGCGCCGACGTCGACGACGGCGAGCTCGACGGCCCGTTGCAGCGTCTCGTGCGGCCACGTCCACTCGCGGGCCCACCCGCGCTGCGCCTCGAAGGGCGCGGTCCATGTGCCCGTGGCCAGGCGTGTCCACGCCGCGAACAGTGCCGTCCCGGCCGGCGCGGCGGCGACCGCCGCCAGGGCCGCGATCGGTCGCCCCGACCGTCCGCCCTCGCGCCGCTGCCGGACGACCTCCGCCGCGAGCCCGACGGCGAGGAGCGCGGCGACGGGCCGGGTGAGCCCCGCCGTCAGCGCGAGGAGCGCCGTGGTCGGCCAACGGCCCTGTCGGGCGGCGACCAGCGCCCACGCGGTGAGGGCGAGGAAGAGCGCCTCGGTGTAGGGGGCGACGAGGAAGTACGCGGCGGGGAAGACCGCGACGGCGGCCAGCGCCCGGCCCGCGAGCACGCCGTCGCCGGTCTCGACCTCCACCAGGCGGTGGACGCCGGCGAGGGCGGCGACCGTCGCGGCGAGCGCGATCAGGTTCGCGGCGAGGAGGTGGTGG
The DNA here is from genome assembly GCA_964483845.1 of uncultured Actinomycetota bacterium. Lineage (GTDB taxonomy): Bacteria > Actinomycetota > Nitriliruptoria > Nitriliruptorales > JAHWKO01 > CAZADJ01. The sequence continues at coordinate 1,407 of CAZADJ010000268.1, forward strand.
CCGAACAGCGGGTAGGCGACGATCCGTGTGAGCAGCGGGAGCAGGGGGAAGAAGGCGTAGGCCTCGGGGATCCCCGTCCCACCCGCGACCGCCGGGTCCGGGTAGCCGTGCTCGGCGAGCGCGAGGTACCAGAGCGCGTCCCACCGCTCGAGGCTCCCGAGGAGGAGCCCCCACCCCTGCTCCCCCGGGGCCGCGCCGACCCGCCCCTGCTCCGCCCCGAGGTGGACGTCGACGGGATCGGCGCCGGGGACGAGGCCTCCGAGCGCGAGGCTCGCCAGCCCGATCGCCGCCCGCAGCACGACCGCCGCGACCAGGGCCCGGCGCCAGGCCGGGGGGAGCCGGCTGAGACCCCTCCGGACGGCGCCGGGGACCCAGCGACCCGGCACGTCCTGCGACATGACGGGGAGGATAGACACCCCGTTCGGAGCTCCCGCCCGCCGGGGCCGCGTTAGCCTCCCCTGTCGTGTCGTCTCCCCCGCTCGCCCACCGCTACGACCGGGTCGCCGGTCGGGTCACCCTGGCCGCGTTGCTCGCGACCCTGGCGCTCGCGTGGGTCGGCAAGGCGGTCTGCGTCGACGGCCAGGAGGGCTTCTGGGCGCTCACGAGCTACTGCTACTCCGACGTGCACGTCCTGTGGAGCCACCGGGGCTACGACGTGGAGGCGCTCCCGTACCGCGAGCCGCCCCCCGACTACCCGGTCGAGTACACGACCGAGTACCCACCCGGCCTCGCGTTCCCCGCGTGGGCGATCAGCCGCGTGACCGGCTCGCGCTCCGGCTTCTTCCACCTCACTGCTCTCACCTTCGCGCTCGCGGCGCTCGTCACGCTGGAGCGGCTCGACCGCGCGCTCCTCGAGCTGCGGGGCGAGGGCTGGTCGGCCTCACGCTGGCGGCTGTTGGGCTTCGCGCTCTCACCGGGGCTCGTGCTCTTCGGGATGCAGAACTGGGACCTGTGGGTGCTGCTGCCGGTCGCGATCGGTCTGGCCGCCGCGGCTCGCGGCCGCGGCCTCCGCGCGGCCGTCTGGTTCGGCATCGGCGCGGCGGTGAAGTGGTGGCCGGCGCTGCTCGTCGTCGTGCTCCTCGCCGGCCCGTGGCGCCCGGCCGCCCCGGCGGGGACTCGTCGGGTGGATCGGCTCGCCGACGTCGCCGGCCTCGACCTGCGCCCCGCACTGGCGGGAGCTGCGGCGTGGGCGGTCGCGCAGCTGCCGGCGATCGCGGTCAGCCCGTCGGGCTGGTGGGAGGCGGCCGCGTTCCACCTCCGCCGTCCGCCGAACTGGGACTCCACCGCGATGGCCGTCCGGGAGGTGGGGATGCGCCTGCTCCCGGGCGCGTTCTGGGGGGATGCCTACTTCGACCTGTGGACGTTCGTCTCGCTCGTCGGTCTGGCCGTCGGGCTGGTGGTGATCACCGCCCGGCTCCGCGACGGCCGGCTGCACCCGGCCGAGGCGGCACTGGCGGTGGTGGTGGTGTTCCTCCTGGTCGGGAAGGTGTTCTCGCCCCAGTTCGTGCTCTGGCTGCTCCCGCTCGCCGTCCTCGCCCGGGTCTCGTGGACGCCGGTGCTGGCGGTCGAGGCGAGCAACGCGGGGGTCTGGCTGCTCTACGCGCCGTGGCTGGCGCGGTGGCACGAGGACGAGGCGTACCAGGGGTTCCTGTTCGCCGGCCAGGGACTCTCGGTCGTGCGCACGCTGACGCTGGTCTGGCTGCTGACCGCGACGCTCACGGTGACGCGTCGGGGGTCCGGGCAGCGTCGGTCACCGGGGCGTGAACACCCCCACGAGGACGACGGCGAGCCCGATGACGGTCGCCACCAGCGTGCCGAGCCCTCCCTCCCCGACGTACCAGGCACCGACGAGTAGCAGCCCACCGGCCGAGATCAGCACCGGCCCCGCGGCACGCGTGCCGTGGTCCGGGTCGAGACGGGACGTGTCCGCGCGTAGCTCGCCCTCCCGGTCGACCCAGATGCCGTCGGGCGGGTCGAGCCAGCCGGGGAGGCGGGCCCCGCCCGCCATCACCG
>CAZADJ010000269.1:0-3412 GCA_964483845.1 uncultured Actinomycetota bacterium
GCGATCGTCAGGTCGCCGGTGACGACCGTCGGGTCCGGGGTCATGATCTCGCCGATGCGTACGCCGCCGAGGGCGCCCTGCATCTGGGCGTGCCGTTCCTCCGCCGCGGCCGCCGTGGTGAGGAACCACCCGATCAGGACCAGCCAGAGACCGCCGACCGCGCGGATCATGATGAACTGGAGCAGACCGATCGCGATCAGTACGAAGCCGAAGACGCGACCGGACCGTGACGCGGTCACGGCCGCGCTGACCGGGTCGCCCCGTCGCCACCACAGGAACGCGCGCAGGATGCGACCGCCGTCCAGCGGTGCCGCGGGGAACAGGTTGAAGATCGCCAGCACCAGGTTGATCACGGCCAACCACCCGATCGTGACCGTGACCACGGCGGGGAGACCGACGAGGTCGCCGCTGACGGCGATGACCGCGAACGCCGCGGCGAGCGCGACGCTCACCAGAGGCCCGACCCCCGCGATCCGCAGCTCCGCCGCGGGATCGCTCGCCTCGCCGTCGAGCTTCGCCACCCCGCCGAAGAGCCACAGGGTGATGCCCTCGACGTCGATGCCGTTGCGCACCGCGACCAGGGCGTGCGCCAGCTCGTGCGCGAGCAGGGACAACAGGAACACGACCGCGGTGACGAGCGCAGCGACGGCGCTCGCCAACGGAGCTGCTGCGGGGAGCCCGAACTCCTCGAGCAGTCCCGGCAGTCCGAAGTACAGCCCTCCGGCGATCAGCGCGAAGATGACCAGCACGCTCCAGTTGATGCCGATCCGGATCCCGGCGATGCGGCCGAGGTGGAAGCTCTCGGTCATCATGGTCGCGCGGTCCTCTCCGGTGGGTGGACGATCGCGGTCGTCTCCGGCACGGGACCCGGGGGTCGGTGCGTGCTCCCCGTGGCCGCCGCTCCGCCGGCCGCCCGGGTCAGGTGGCCGGCTCCACGTACACGAGTCGCGCCGGTTCCAGGTCGAGGCGGAGCGTCCCCTCCTCGCTCTCGACGACGACGCCCTCGCCGTCCCTCGACAGCGTCACCACCCGGTCGGGTCGCAGCCCGAACCGGACGAACAGGGTCATGGTCTCCACGTCGCTCTGGAGCAGCTCCGAGATGCGTCGCAGCCGCACCCGTTCGTGCACGCCCGCTGCCTCCGCGAGGTTCAGGAGATCCTCGGTCCCAGCCGCGGCCAGCCCCGGGATCGGGTTCCCGTGCGGGCACTCGCCGGGCTGGTCGAGCAACTCCACGAGCTTGCGCTCGACGTCGTCCGAGATGACGTGCTCCCACCGACACGCCTCGGGGTGGACGCGTTCCCACTCCAGGCCGATCACGTCGACCAGCAGGCGCTCCGCCAGTCGGTGCTTGCGCATGACGCTCGCGGCCAGATCCCGTCCCCGGTCGGTCAGCTCGAGGGTGCGGTCCTCGGTGAGCCGGAGCAGCCCCTCCTCCTCGAGCCGGGAGACGGTCTCGCTCACCGACGGTGCGGACAGCTGGAGGCGCTCCGACAGGCGCGCCCGGATCGGTGGGATGCCTTCCTCCTCCAGTTCCCACACGGTCCGGACGTACATCTCGGTCGAATCGATGAGGTGACTGACCACCGGGCACGTCCTGTGTCCAACCCTGGACGTCGAGGCTAGCGCAGGCGCCGTCGGCGAGCGCCCTCATGCACCCACGACCGGGTGGATCTCCCCGGTGTCGACGTCGTGGACGAGGCCGCCCACCTCGACATCGTCGGGCAGGAGTGGGCAGCCGCGCAGGCGCTGGACGTCGTCACGGATGCTCTGCTCGAGGTCCTCGAACGCGAGCAGCTCCAGTTCCCCCACCGGCCGCCCGCTGGCCTCCGCGATCGCGCGACGGAGCGCCTCCTCGGAAGCGGCCATGCCACAGCCCGTGTGGTGGACGACGAGCACGGTACGGGTGCCGAGCAGCTGGGTCGAGACCACGAGCGAGCGGATCGCGTCCGCCGACGCGCGCCCGCCCGCGTTGCGGATCACGTGGGCGTCACCCGTGGCGAGGCCGAGCGCGGCGACCGGCTCCAGGCGCGTGTCCATGCACGTCAGGATCGCGATCCCTCGCGTCGGTCGCTTCCCGAGACCGGACGGGGGCCCTCCCCCTTCGAGGTAGCGGCGGTTGCCGGCGAGCAGGTCGTCGATGGTGGCCACGGGAACTCCGATCACGGCGTCCCGGGATCGTAGATGGCGGTACGGTCGACGCGACCCGCGATCGACCGGCACCGTGGGCGGAGGGACGACCGTGGCGGACCAGCAGCAGGTGAAGCTCAGCGACGAGGAATGGCGACGCCGCCTCACCGACGAACAGTACGAGGTGATGCGGCGGGGTGACACCGAGCGCCCCTTCACCGGCGAGTACTGGGACGCGAAGGAGCCAGGTACCTACCGATGTGCCGGGTGCGGCTCGGCCATCTTCCGCTCGGAGACGAAGTACGACTCCGGGACGGGATGGCCGAGCTTCTGGGCCCCGATCGACGACGAGACGGTCCAGCTCGCCGAGGACCGGTCGCTCGGGATGCGCCGCACCGAGGTGAGCTGTGCGACCTGCGGTTCGCATCTCGGACACGTCTTCCCCGACGGCCCCGACCCGACCGGACTGCGCTACTGCATCAACTCGTGTGGGTTGGACCTCGAGTTCCCCGACCGGACCTGATCGCCGGCGCGTGAGGGCGGCTCGGCCACGCGGTCGCCGTCCCCCCTACAGTCGGGCGACCTCGGGCGCCTCGGCCCCTTCGGCCCCTTCGGTGTCGTCGGTGTCGTCGGACCGGGCGCTCCCGTGCGGCCGGGCGAGGTCGGGTCGGCCGTCACCGGTCGCGGCCACCGGTGTGTCCGGGACCGGGTGGACCGGATCCGGCTGCGCCGCCGGCGGCCGGGACCCACCCCGCTCGCGGCGGCGGTCCTCCGGGTAGGTGATCCGGGGGTGGTACACGCCGACGAGCGTGTCGATGAACGACCCCTTCACCACCGCGAGATCCTTGAATGTCAGCGGGCTCTCGTCGAGCTGGCCGTCATCGACACGGTCGGCGATGAGCGCCTCCACGAGGTCGACGAGCTGATCCCGGGTCAGGTTCCGGTCGTTCTGCGCCGCGGCCCGGCTGGCCGCCTCGCAGCAGTCGGCGAGCATCAGGACGGCGGTCTCCTTGGTGCGGGGCTTGCGGCCGCGGTAGCGGTAGTCCTCCTCCCGGATCTCCTCGCCGGGATGCGCCTGCCGCACCGCCTCCAGGTAGAAGTAGGTGACGAGGGTGGTCCCGTGGTGGGTGGCGATCCCGTCGACCACCTCGGCCGGGAGGTTGTAGGTCGTGGCCATCTCGATGCCGTCGTCGACGTGCCGGTGGATGATCCGTGCCGACACGACCGGCTGGAGGTCGTCGTGCGGGTTGCGGATGCCGAACTGGTTCTCGACGAAGAAGTAGGG
>CAZADJ010000270.1:0-3407 GCA_964483845.1 uncultured Actinomycetota bacterium
GAGGGGAGGGCGAGATGGCCGGACTGCCACCACTCATCCGCGACTACCGCGACGACGACCTCGGGCGGGTCGTCAGCCTGTGGGAGGGGGCCGGGTGGCTCCCGATCGGTCCGGACGGTCTTCGCCTCGAGGAAGCGACCGACCTCCTCGGTGCGGACGTGACCGAGACGCTCGTCGCCGAGCGCGACGGGGAGATCGTCGGGGTCGCCTTCGGGACGGCGACCAGCACGGTCGGGACCGTCTACCGGATCGTCGGCGGGGACGGGGTCACCGGACGGCTCCTCGGCGAGCTCGAGGGTCGGCTCGTCGACCGGGGGGTGCGACGGTTGATCGCCGGGGTCCGTGGTTCTCCCGAGGCCGTGGACCTCCTGGCCGCACACGGCTACGAACCCGCCGAGGACCACACCGTGCTCGAACGTGAGATCCCGGCGACCACCGCGGGCCCCACCGCGGTCGAGGAGCTCGGTGGACGGATGGTCGACCCCGGGTTGTGGTCCGAGCTGAAGGGGATGGAGGAGGCCAAGGCGATCATCGAGCGCCGCGTGATCCTGCCGCTCGCCGAGCCTGGCCTGGCGGCGCGACACGGGGTGAGGGCGCCACACGCGGCGATCCTCTTCGGCCCGCCGGGGACCGGGAAGACGACGTTCGCCAAGGGGATCGCCTCGCGTCTCGGGTGGCCGTTCGTCCCGATCGAGCCGGCCAAGCTCGGGGAACAGGGCGCCGAGCAGGAGGCCGCGTTCCTCGCCGGCACCATCGAGCAGGTCCTCGGGCTCCCGTCGGCGGTGGCCTTCGTGGACGAGGTGGAGGACATCGCTTCGACCCGGGACAACGAGCGCCGTGTGAGCCCCCGGGTCACCACCGAGTTCCTCCGTCAGATCCCCAAGTTCCGCGGTTCACCGCACCACCTCCTGGTGTGCGCGACCAACTGGGTCGGCCGCCTGGACCCCGCGATCCTGCGTCCTGGCCGCTTCGACTACGTCCTGCCCGTCGGGCCACCGGACGCGGAGGCGCGCGCGGCGATCTGGCGCCGCTACGTGGACGAGATCACCGACGAGGAGATCGACGTCGATGCGCTCGTGGCCGCCTCGGAGCGCTTCACCCCCGCCGACATCGAGTTCGCCGCCAACAAGGCGGCCCAGTTCGCCTTCGAGCGCGAGCACGCCGGTGAGCGCACCACGCGGGCGACGACGGAGATCTTCCTGGAGGTGATCGGGGAGAGCCGGCCGACGCTCACCGAGGAGATGATCGAGACGTTCGCCGATGACCGGTCCCGCTACGCGCGCTACTGACCCCGCCGGCGTAGCGCCATCCCGGTGAGAAGCTCCAGCACGACGCGGTTCGCGAGCGCGGCGGTGATGTCCATCGGCTGATCGTAGTGGGGGGCCACCTCGACGACGTCCGCCCCGACCACCTCGAGCTCCCGCCCCAGCCGCCGCACCGTGCGTAGCAGCTCCCGCGCGGCGAGTCCGCCGGGCTCGGGGGTCCCGGTCCCCGGCGCCGCCGACGGGTCGACGACGTCGATGTCGACGGAGACGAACACCCCTGTCGCACCGTCCCCCAGGGCGTGGGCCACCGCGTCGTCCACCACTTCGTCGAGGCCGCGCTCGATGATGTCGTCCATGAAGAAGCAGCGCATGCGCTGCTCGCGCATCCACGCGACGATCTCGGGCGGGGGCCAGTAGCCGCGCAGGCCGATCTGCACGAAGCGGTGGCCGGGTACCGCGCCGGACTCGATCAGCCGGCGCATCGGCGTGGCGTGCCCGAGCAGGCCGCCCCACTGCGTCTTCCCGGTGTCGGCGTGGGCGTCGAAGTGGACCAGGGCGATCTCGCCGAAGCCGTGGTGGCGCGCGACACCGGTCGCGTCCGGTTGCGTGATGGTGTGGTCCCCGCCGAGGACGACGGGGATGGCACCGCGCGACGCGATGCCGTGCACGTAGCGCTCGATGCGCCCGACCGACTCCTCCATGTACGCGCCGAGCAGCGGCACGTCGCCGGCGTCCACGACCGGCAGGTCGAGCAGCGGGTCGACGTCGGCGGTGAGGTGCGGTCGGGAGCCGTCGGGGGAGAGGTAGTCCGCCTCGCGGATCGCCTTCGGCCCGAACCGAGCCCCGGGACGGTTGGTCGCGCCCCAGTCGAACGGGGCGCCGACGATCACGGCGCTGCCCTCATCGACCTCGTCGTAACGCACGACCGGTACGCCGCAGAACGCACCCCGGGCGCCGTAGGCCTCCATGGTGCTCGGGCTGAACGGCATCTCGGCGTCGCCGCCGGCGCCGCGCGCACCTCCCGTCCCACCGCCGGGCTCCTGCGAGCCCCGCTCACCGGCCACCGTCGACTCCTCGCCCGATCCTCGCGAGCCTACGGCACCGGTGCCCCCGCCCGGACCGCTGCGGCGGGGCCAGGCTCGTGAGGCCGGCACGAGGGAGCCACGTCGTCGGGCAACCTGACGGACGTAGGCTCGGGTCGGTCGTCGAGGAGCAGTCGGATGACGCCACCGCAACGGCGGCCGGCGCCGATCTTCGACGCCCACCTGCACGTCGTCGATCCGCGGTTCCCCCTGGTGCCGAACCGCGGCTACCTCCCGGACCCCTTCACCGTCGAGGACTACCGGGCGGCGGTGGCTCCGCTCGACGTCCGCGGCGGCGCGGTCGTCTCCGCATCGTTCCAGGGCGCCGACCAGACCTACCTGCTCGACGCGCTCGCCCGGCTCGGACCCAGCTTCGTCGGCGTGACCCACCTGCCGCCCGACCTCCCGGACCACGAACTGGTCAGCCTGGATGCCGCCGGGGTGCGGGCCGTCCGGATCAACCTCCGCCGACACGGACCGGTGGGCGCGGGGGCCCTCGAGGCGCTGGCTCGTCGCGTCGACGACGTGGTCGGTTGGCACGTGGAGCTCTACGCGGACGCCGCCGACCTCGACGGGCTGCTGCCGACGTTGCTCGGCATGCCCCGGGTGGTCGTCGATCACCTCGGCCTGTCGGCCGACGGGTTGGAGACGCTGGTTGAGTTGGTTCGCGCGGGTGCCTCGGTGAAGGCGAGCGGCTTCGGACGCGTGGACCTGGACGTCCGACGCGCGCTCGAGGCGATCGCGGCGGTCGACCCGGCGGCGCTGATGTTCGGCACCGACCTCCCGTCAACGCGCGCACCGAGGCCGTTCGAAGCGGCCGATCTCGACCTCGTGGTGGACGTGCTGGGCGAGGAACTGGCGCGAGAGGTGTGCTGGGACAACGCGGTCGCCCTCTACCGGCCGGGGCGCGGTTGAGGCCGCGTTCGCTGCGAGGGCGAGGTTTGCGGCCCCTAGGGGCCGTGGGTACCGTCGCTGCTACCGACGCGGGGTGGAGCAGTCTGGTCAGCTCGCCGGGCTCATAACCCGGAGGTCGCAGGTTCGAATCCTGCCCCCGCTACTA
>CAZADJ010000271.1:0-3365 GCA_964483845.1 uncultured Actinomycetota bacterium
GGGCGAGGGGGGATTCGAACCCCCACCCCCTTGCGGGGACACGGACCTGAACCGTGCGCGTCTGCCAAGTTCCGCCACTCGCCCTTGCGCAGCACCGACCGGTGCCGAGCGGGATGGTACCGGCCGGCCGGCCGCCGCCGCGACCCCGTGCCGAGCGACCGAGTCTGGCGGGTCGGTACCCATTCGGACAGGACCGGGCGCTCTCCGCGCACGGATATGCTGCGGAGCCGAGGGGAGCCGGACGCCGCACCGACGGGCGGGCGACGCCGGACCGATGTGGATCGAGCACGATCGAGCGGTGATCGACCGGCGCTACGCTCCCGGTGGGTCGGACCGCCGTGTCGATCGGCGTGTCGACGTAGCCTCGCCCACCACCGCGACCGACCGGGGACGGCACCCATGGGTGTCCTGAGCGACTTCGAACGACGCCTCGAGGGCGCCGTCGAGGGCTTCTTCGCCCGCGCCTTCCGCTCGGGCCTCCAGCCGGTCGAACTCGCCAAGGCGATCCAGCGCTACATGGGTGACACCCGCCACGTCGCCGAGGACGGTGTGGTCGTCCCCAACGTCTTCCGCTTCAAGCTCAACCCGAAGGACATCGACCGCCTGTCCACGTACGGCGACCGACTCCGCCACGAGCTGGGGGAGGTCGGTGTGCGCACCGCGAAGGAGAACGGGTGGCTGCAACGCGGACCGGCGCTCGTACGCATCGAACCCGCTGACGACGTCGCGTACGGCACGTACGTGCTGAACGGCAAGGTGGAGCGGGTGGACCGCGACGCCACCGGTGCGGTCACGAGCGTGCAGCCCCGCGCGGACGCCGCCGGCGGCGTAGCACTGCGGATCCTCCGGGGCGGCGAACCGGGCACGGAGCACCGCCTCGAGGGGAGCCGCGTGGTCGTCGGTCGCAGCTCCGACTGCGATCTGCCGCTGGACGATCCGACGGTCTCCCGTCGTCACGCAGCGCTCGTCCGACGCGGCGACGAGTGGTGGCTGGTCGACCTCGAGTCCACCAACGGGACCCAGGTCAACGACGAACCCACGGCCGAGCAGCGCCTGCGCACGGGCGACCGCATCGAGTTCGGCGAGGCCGTGGCGGAGTTCGTAGAGGCGCCCGGCTAGATGTCGGTCGCGGTCCTCACGCTCTTCAAGCTCGTGCTGCTCGCGTTGCTGTACGTCTTCATCTACCGGGCCGTGCGAACGATCGTCGCCGACCTGTACGGGCCGCGTCGCCGCCGGCCACGGTCCTCGCCGAGGCCGGCTCCGTCGGCCGACACCGGGTCGCGGCGGTCGCGACGGCCACCCCGCGAGCTCGTGGTCCACCCGCCGGAGGGCAGACCGACGGTCGTGCAGCTCGATCGGGACCGCGTCACCATCGGACGTAGCGAACGGGTGACGGTGGCTGTGGACGACGTGTACGTCTCCGACGAGCACGCACTCATCGCCGACGACGACGGCGACTGGACCGTGCGTGACCTCGGATCGACGAACGGCACCTACCTGAACGGCGCCAAGGTGACCCAGCCGACCCCGATCGCCGCGGGGGATCAGGTGCGTATCGGCAAGACGCGGATCGAGGTGCGGCGGTGAAGCGTCTCGAGGCCGCGGCGAAGACCGATCGCGGGCGCGTCCGCGAGCGCAACGAGGACGCCATGCTTGCCGGCGAGACCGTCTTCGCGGTCGCCGACGGGATGGGTGGTCACCTCGCCGGCGACGTCGCGGCGACCACCGCCCTCGAGCCGGTCCGGGCCCTGGACGGCAGGGTCTTCCCCGACGCAGCCACCGCCCGGGCGGCGCTGCTCGACGCGATCCTCGCCGCGAACGCGGCGGTCGTGAGCAAGGCAGCGGACGAGCCCGGCCTCCGCGGCATGGGGACCACCCTCACGGCGACGATCGTCGAGGGGCGGCGGCTCCACGTCGGCCACGTCGGGGACTCCCGCGCCTACCTCGTGCGCGACGGGGAGATGACGCAGCTGACCCGGGACCACACCTTGGTCGCACACCTGATCGAGGAGGGACAGATCACCGAGGAGGAGGCGGCGTCCCACCCGCATCGCTCGATCATCACCCGCGCCATCGGTGTCGACGTCGACCTCGAGATCGACACGCTCACCATCGACCTCCAGGACGACGACGAGGTCATCCTCTGCTCCGACGGGCTGACCGGCCCGGTCAACGACGACGAGATCCGGGCCGTCCTGCTCGAGCAGGACGACGTCGACGCCGCCGCGGAGGCGCTCGTCGACCTGGCGAACGAGCACGGCGGCGCCGACAACATCACGGTGGTCCTGCTCCGCTACGAGGCGGACCCCGCCGAGCAGCGCAGCGCGCCCCCGGCGGTGATCCGCACCGACCCGTCCGACGTGGACCGTGACGGTGACTGGGTCGAGACCATGGGTCGCCTCGGCACGCTCGCGCGTCCGAAGCGCGGCGCGCCGCCCGGCCCGGCCCACGAGCCCCGCCGCACGGGGCGCATCCAGCGGACGGTCACCGTCCTCCTCGTCGTCCTCGGGCTGCTCGCCGCGGCCGGGTTCGGGGGACGGTGGCTGCTTGCGCGGTCCTACTACGTCGGGATCGACGACGGGTCGGTCGCGATCTACAACGGCATCCCGGCCTCCGTCGGTCCGTTGGAGCTGTCCTGGGTGACCGAGGAGACCGACGTCTCCGCCCTCGAGATCCCGCCCTGGTACGTGCGCAACCTCCACGAGGGCATCCCGGCCGCGGACCTGGACGACGCCCGCCGCATCGTCGCGAACGCCCCACGGGTCGAGGACGGCGAGCCCGAGGACCCTGCGACGCCGGCGGACGGTGATCCCGACGACACCGACGAGCCACCCGAGGACGGGGACGCGACGGACGACGGCGATCCGGAGACCGAGGACGCCGGGCCATGAGCACCGGCACGGCCGAGGTCTCGCTCGCCAGCCGGGCGCGGTCCAGCGAGATCGAGCTGCTCGCCCTCGCGCTCGTGATCGTGATCGGCGCGTACGCCCTCGTCGGGCTCGCGGAGATCGGTGAGCTCCCGCCGAGGATCGCGCTGTTCGCCCTCGCCATCGCCGCGCTCGCCGCCATCGCGCACGTCGCGGTGCGACGCCTCGCGCCGTTGGCGGACCCGATCCTGCTCCCGGTGGTCTTCCTGCTGAACGGCCTCGGTCTGGTGCTGATCCGGCGGCTGGACTTCGCGCTCGGTGGGGAGCTGGCGCTTGCACAGACGCGGTGGACCGTGACCGGGATCGGCGTGTTCGCGCTGACGCTCCTGCTCGTCGCTCGCGTCGACCGGCTCGCGCGCTACCACTACACGGTCGGCCTCGCCGCGGTCGTGCTCCTGCTGCTCCCGCTGCTGCCGTCCCCGATCGGCCGGGAGGTCT
>CAZADJ010000272.1:0-3354 GCA_964483845.1 uncultured Actinomycetota bacterium
GGTTCGCTCGATCGAGACCTCGTCGGGAGCGCCGCTGAGCAGCCGCGTGGCGCGTTCGGGACCGGTGACCGTCGTGAGGGCGACCTCGGCCAGGGTGGCGCGCAGGACCACGGAACCGGCCGGGCCGGCGGCCTCGGCGTGGAGTTCGTCCTCCTCGTCGACGACGACGCAGTCGTCGAGTTCGATCACGGTCGATGCCCCGTCGAACGCGACCGTGGCGACACCCCGAGCGGGTCCCTGCTCGGTCGCCGGCCCGTCCGTCGCATCCGTTCCCTCGCCGGGTGGTCCGACGTCGACGGCCGGCTCGCCTGGCCCGGCGGCCTCGTCCGCTCCGGACGGCCCCAGGTCCGGGAGCCCGGCGAGCGGCAGCGGCGACCAGCCGGCCGTGAGCAGCGCGACCCAGCCGAGCACGACCACGATCGCGACCGACCCGGTCACGGTCCCGACGACGGCGTGGACCCGTCCCGCCCCGCTCCGGGCGAGCACGCCGAGGACGACGGCGCCGACGGCGACGGGGAGCGCGATCCAGACGAAGTAGGGCACGAGCGCGACCACGAGCGCCGCGATCCCGAGTCCGAGTGCGATGCCAGCGAGCGTCGGGTCGGTGAGCGCGTGCCGCTCGCCGGACGCACCCTCACCCGCGTCGTCGCCGTTCACCGGTCGGGATCGTCGACGAGCTGTTCGATGCGCCGGTCGAGTAGGGCGATGTCCGACTTGTCGAGCGTGGCGATCCCCTCAGCCGTGGCCTCGTCGTGGACGTCCTCGAGGTACGCGGAGAACAGGATCAGCGGACCGGCGTACGCAGCGGCACGCAGGGCCTGCGCGGTCTCCATCCCGTTCATCGGCACCATGCGGTGGTCCAGCACGATCGCGTCGTAGGTGCGCGACCGCCAGTGGTCGAGCGCTTCGGGGCCCGACGCCGCGGAGTCGACGGTCCACCCTCGGCGCGCCAACCGTCGCTGGACCAGGAGCCGCATGTCCGGTTCGTCGTCGACGATCAGCACGCGCAGGGTCACGAGGACCCGCCGTCCCCGGCCGCGGCCGTCGGGATGGCGACCCGGAAGTGGCTGCCGACCCCGACCGTGCTCTGGACGCTGAGCGAGCCACCGTGGGCCTCGGCGATCGCCCGGCTGATGTACAGGCCGAGGCCGCTCCCTGAGGTCCCGGCCGCGGTCCCACCGCGCTGGAACTTGTCGAACAGGCGCGGCAGGTCCTCCTCGGAGATCCCCGGGCCGCTGTCGACCACGTCGATGACGACCTCGTCTCCACGCTCGCGGGCGACGACCCGGATCGGACCGTCCGAGTAGCGGACGGCGTTGCCGACGAGGTTGCCGACGACCTGTTCGAGCCGGTCGGGATCGGCGAGGGCGGGACGCAGGCGTCTCGGCGCACCGATGATGAACTCGCGGTCGTGGTCGAAGCGCTCGATGACCCGCTCGATCACCGGGACCACGTCGACGACGTCGCGCTGGAGCGGCAGGGGACGCTCACCCTCCAGGCGTGCGAAGTCGAGGAACTGCTGGACGAGGGAGCGCAGCGCGTGCGCCTGGCGCGACAGCGTCTCGTAGAGCGGCAGGCGGTGATCGGCCGGCGTGTCGGGCTCCTCAGCGAGCATGTCCGCGATGCCGACGATCGCGGCGACCGGCGTCTGCATGTCGTGGGACAGACCGGCCATCATCTCCTCGCGGAAGCGCGCCACCTGCTGCGCCGCCTCGACCTCGTACAGGTGGGCCTTCTCGATGGCGACGGAGGCGAGCTGGGCCAGCTGGACGAGGACCGCCTCGTCGTCCTCGGTGAACTCGCCGCCATCCGCCTTGTCCGAGAGCTGGATCACGCCCAGGTTCTCCCCGTCGCTCGAGACGAGCGGGGCGGCCAACCACCCGCGCATCGGGGGATGGTCGGCGGCGTGCTCACCGAAGCCCTGCCACGCCGGGTGGGTCTCGAGCTCCTCCTGGGTCAGCCGCATCGGCTCGTTGCGGCGGCAGACCACGGAGTAGATCCCGCTGCCGTCGGGGGTCTCGTCGAAGTCCCGGTACTCGGCGTACCGCTCCGAGAGGTGCACGGTGTTGATCGACTCCGCCCAGTCGCCGTCCTCGACGAAGCTCGTCGTCGCCTGGTGGGTCCCGATCAGCTCCGCAGCGGCACGGGTCACCTCGTCGAGGATCTCGTCCACGTCACGGTGCGTGTTGATGAGCACCGCCGTCTCCGTCAGTCCGCGGAGCTGGCCGGCCTGCTGGGCGATGCGTTCACGCGCGCTCAGCGACTCCAGGCCGATGGTGATCGTCTCCGCCAGCGTGGGGAGCAGCGCCTGGACCTGCGCGACGTCCGGGGCGAGGCCCTCAGCACCGTCCGCTGCGACCGGCGAGCAGGCGCAGACGTACCCGATCGTCTCGCCGGCTCGGGTCGTCAGCGGCGCCCAGTGCGCGACCACCCGGTGGTAGTCCCCGTCGTCGCGGCGGAGACGGAACTCCCCCGGGAGCTCCGCGTCCTGGTCGGTGCGCAGGCCGGCGCGGAGCCGGTCGCGATCGTCGGGGTGGACCGTCTCGAGCCAGCCGTCGCCGAAGCACGCGCGCTCGTCGATGTCGGTGAAGTCGCGCCAGCGCCGGTTCAGGTGATCGCAGGCACCGTCGGAACGCCAGCGACCGACGAGCGCGGGGAAGTTGTCGAGGAGGTCGCGGTAGGTCTCGCGCTCGGAGGTCGCGCCAGCGGCGTCGTGGGGCACGACGACCCGCGGGTCGCCGGGATCCTCCTGCTGTGGCGCCGCGCGGACACCTTGTTCGCGCATCGACCGACCCCCAGACACGCGATCCGTGAGCACGCTCACGGTAGCGACCTCGCGGGCCATCCGCCCCACGGTTCCAGCCCCGCGACCAGTAGCCTGGCGTCGGGCACGATCCCCGGAGGAGCGCCCCAGATGGCGGATGCAGACAGCGACAGCGTCGACGCGACCGACCCGTCGATCTACCGGGAGGTCCCCGGCATCGCCCACGACCCGCTCGAGGGGCCCCGCCTCCAGCGGGACGATCGCGGCCGCGAGGTCGCGCCCGACCTCGTCGCGCTGATCGGCGATACGCCGCTGGTGCGCCTCGACGCACTCTCCTCCAGCGTGCCCCCGACCCTGCTCGCGAAGGTCGAGTTCCTCAACCCGGGGGGGTCGGTGAAGGATCGCATCGGCATCGCGATGATCGAGGCGGCAGAGGCTGCCGAGCAGCTGCAGCCCGGTGGGACGATCATCGAGCCGACCTCCGGCAACACCGGCGTCGGGCTCGCGATCGCCGCGGCACGGAAGGGCTACCGGTGCATCTTCGTGATGCCCGACAAGATGTCGCAGGAGAAGATCAGCCTGCTGCGCGC
>CAZADJ010000273.1:0-3326 GCA_964483845.1 uncultured Actinomycetota bacterium
ACCTGGCCGCGGTCGAGGAGCATGCGCACCGTCTCCACCGCGTACAGCGGCACCCCCTCGGCCCTGGCCGCGATGCGCTCGCGCACCGGTCCGGGCAGCCCCGGCACCAGTCCGGCGAGGAGCTCGTCCATCGCGGCGTCGGACAGCGGCTCGAGGTGGATGCCCGTGAGGTTGCGGACCTGCGCGCCCCAGTCGACCCGGTCGACGATGTCGGGGCGCGCGAGACCCAGCACGAGGAGCGGATGGTCGCGCGACCGGTCCAGGAGGTGCCCGATGAAGTCCAGCAGGCCGCGGTCGGCCCACTGGAGGTCCTCGAAGACCAACACCACCGGGTGACGCTCGGCGAGCCGCTCGAAGAACAGCCGCCAGCCGGCGAACAGGTCCGCCTGCTCCGACGGCGAGTGCTCCTCCAGGCCGAGGAGCTGGCCGAGGCGGGGCCGCACGAACACCCGCTCCTCGTCGTCGTCGACGTGCTCGTCGACGGTCGCCTCGAGCTTGCGGCGCGCGGCCGCCGGGTCCTCGTCCTCGGTGATGCCGGCGCGGCCGCGGACCATCTCGGCGAGGGCGTCGTAGGCGACCCCCTCGCCGTAGGACAGACACCGGCCGCGGTGCCAGTACACCGTCTGCACCAGGCCGTCGAGGTGCTTCTCGAACTCCCACGCCAGCCGGGACTTGCCGATCCCCGCCTGACCGACCACCGTGATCAGCGAGGGGGCGCCGTGGTCGGCCACGGATTCGAACACCTCGCGCACGAGCCGCAGCTCCCGGTCACGGCCGACGAACGGCGGCTCCAGGCCCTGGGCGCGCACCGTCCCGCCGCGCCGGGCGATCACCCGAACCGCCCGCCAGGTGCGCACCGCCTCGTCCTTGCCCTCGAGGTCGTGGGTGCCGGCGTCCTCGTAGGCGACCGCCCCCGACGTTGCCCGCTGCGTCGCCTCGTCGACCAGCACCGCCCCCGGCGGTGCCGCCGCCTGGATGCGCGCCGCGGTGTTCACCCGGTCGCCGGCGACCATCCCCTGGTGCTCGGCGCCCAGCGCGACCGCCGCACGACCCGAGGCGACCCCCGCCCGTGCGCGCAGGGCGTCCAGCCCCTCCCCGTCCCCGAGCGTGGCGACGTCGGCGAGGAGGTCCATCGCCGCGCGCACCGCCCGCTCGGCGTCGTCGTCGTGGACGACAGGCGTCCCCCACACGGCCATCACCGCGTCGCCGATGAACTTCTCGATCGTGCCGCCGTAGCGCTCCACGACCCGGCGCGCGCGGGCGAAGTAGGCGTCGAGCAGCTCGCGGACACGCTCCGGATCGCGACCCTCGGACAGCGCCGTGAACCCGACGAGATCGACGAACAGCACCGAGACCGGCCGCACCTCGGTCCGCGGAGCGCGCACCCGCGGAGCGTCCGTGGCATCGCCAGCCGCCGCGTCGGGGTCCGCCGCCTCCCCGTCCGACCCCGCCAGTGGCGCGCCGCAGTGCTCGCAGAAGCGATCACCGGGCTCGACGGTGGCGCCGCACGCCCCGCACGAGACCGCGAGGCCGGTGCCGCACGCGGGGCAGAACCGGCTCGTCGGCCGTGTGTCGGCCCCACAGCTCGGACACGCCACCGCCATCACCACCTCCCGCCGCGACACCACCCTGCCGAACGGGCCCCACAGCGTCCACCGCCCACCGCGCTGCCCGGACAGCCTCGGACCGGGCGGCCGCCGACGGACACTCGAGCGTCCGAAGGTAGGTAGGTGAACGGCGGGGCGACCCCGAAGGAGTTGGAGATCCGCCTGTTCGACGTACGGGGGACCGGGAGGAAGTCATGGCCACCCGCCTGACCACGGTGCTCTCCGCGCTCGCGCTCCTCGCGACGCTCGGCGTCGGACCGGCGCTCGCACAGGACGGTCCGGAGATCGAGGCGATCACCGACAACCTGACGCTCGTCACGCACGACAACTACCCGCACGGCACCGACATCTTCTTCCAGCGCCGCGAGGGGTCACAGGTGCTCCGCGGGGAGACCATCGAGGGGACGCGTGACTACCTCTTCGCCGGCAACGACGCCACCGGGGCGGTCGGCGACCCGCCGGAGGGCGAGGTCCTCGGCGTCCGCATCTACGACGTCACCGACCCGACACAGCCGGTGCTCCTCGCCGACGTCGACTGCGGCGGCTACCACGCCGACGTCGCCGTGTACGAGAACCTCCTCGTCCATGCGGTCGACTCCCCGGGTTCGAACACCGGGTGCGCCGACGAGTGGGACCCCGACGGCAACGACATCGAGGGGGAGGCCGGTCTGCGGATCTTCGACATCACCGACCCGGCGAACCCCACCGTGACCGGCTTCGTCGGCGACGAGGGCTTCGGTGAGTCGCTCGGCGTCCACAACGTGACCACGCTGCCCGGCTCCGGCCACGCCTACATGGCGTCCTCCGACCTCCAACCCGACGCTCCCCGCTTCGCCTGGGTCGACCTGACCGACCCGACGTTCCCGGCCGAGGTCATCCCGATGCGCGACATCAGCCCGAGCGCATCGGGAGGCTGCCACGACATCGGCATCGACCCCGAGGGCGAGATGGCCTTCTGCGCGGCGGTGGAGCAGACCCACATCTGGGACGTCTCCGACCCCGAGGCGCCGGAGGAGATCTCGACCATCGTCAACCCCGCGATCAACATCCACCACGGCGCGCGACTCGCCCCGGACGGTGAGACCCTCGTCCTGAACGACGAGCTCGGCGGGGCCGCAGGTGCCTTCGGCTGCCTCGGTACCGGCAGCGCCGGTGCCGTCGGCGCGCTGTGGTTCTACGACATCTCCGACCCGTCGAACCCCTCGCTCATGGGCTCGTTCTCGACCGAGGAGCTCGACCCGCCGAAGGCCCCGTGCACGAGCCACTTCTACAACTTCATCCCCGGTGAGGAGAAGATCGTCATCGGCTGGTACAAGTCCGGGCTCATCGTCGTTGACTACGCGGACCCGATGCAGCCGCAGGAGCACGGCAAGTTCCTGCCCGAGGGCGGTGACTTCTGGAGCGCGTACTACTACCGCGGGTTCCTCTACGGCAGCTCCTTCGGGGGCGGCGGCCAGTACGGCGGCGCGGACGAGGCGGCCGGGCTGTGGGTCCTCGAGCTCGACGGTGTCGGTGACGTCGCACCGTCGGTCTACGACCAGGGCACCGTCTGGGCCCCCTGGAGCGCCCCGGATCCCGAGCCGCAGCCCGAGAGCGAGGTGCAGGCCGAGGCCGAGCAAGCCGCCGAGGAGGAGGCCGCGGCACTGCCCGCCACGGGTGCCGGCGCGCCCGGCTTGCTCCTCGGCCTCGTGCTCGCGGCGCTCGCCCTGCTGGGCATCC
>CAZADJ010000274.1:0-3315 GCA_964483845.1 uncultured Actinomycetota bacterium
GTCGATGACCCCGCGGTACTCGTCAACCGTGTACGGGGTCTGGTCGGCGAGGCGGTCCAGGGTCTCGGCGACGGTCAGCCCCTCGGGCACGGTGAATCGGACCGAGTCGGGGTCCAGCGGCCCGTCGAGCAGCACGTTGATCGCCCCCTCGACGCCCATGCCGCGCTGGAACACGTAGCGGCCGGCCTGGAGCTGGCGGTCCAGGCCGACGCTGCGCGCCCGCAGCGAGAACGCGAGCGGCGAGCGGACCACGTCCTCCTCCGCGAGCAGGTCGCCGATCGCGCTCGCCGTGGCGCCCTGCGGCACCTGCACCGTCAGCTCCTCACCGCCCTCGTCGCCGGACAGCGTCCACGTCACGTAGCCGATCGTCCCGCCGACGGCGGCGAGCAGTCCGAGGACGAGGACGATGCCGACGACCGCCCCCTTGCTCACGTGTCCTCACCTCCCGCGGCGTCCGCCGCCCCTCCGGACCGCTGCGCGTCCAGGTACGCCTGCAGGATGAGCGTAGCTGCGACCCGATCGACCGCCTGACGCCGCTCCCGCCGTCCGGTCCCTCCCTGGAGCATCGACCGTTCGGCCTCGACGGTGCTGAAGCGCTCGTCCCACAGCTCCACCTCGAGGTCGCCGACCTCCCCGACGTGCTCCGCGACGGCGCGGGCGTGCTGCGCCGGCTGCCCCTCCCGTCCGGACAGCGCCCGTGGGAGGCCGATGACGACGCGCCCGGCGCGCTCGCGCGTTGCGATCTCGGCCAGACGCCGCCCGAGCCGCTCGGCATCGTCCGCGTCGCCGGCGGGGATGGTCTCCAGGGGGGTCGCGACCAGCCCGTCGGGGTCGCTGACCGCGAGCCCGATCCGGACGTCACCGAGGTCGACGCCGAGCGTCCTCACGCGCTCGCGACCGCCCGTCGCGCCTCGTCCACGGCGACCGCGAGCGCGTCGTCCAGCTTGTCGCCCTCGCGACCGCCGGCCTGGGCGAGCTCCCCCTTGCCGCCGGCGCCCCCGCCGACCGCCTGCGCCGCCGGCATGAGGATCGGCTGCGCCTCGACCCCGGCGTCGACCAGGTCGTCGGTGACGACGCAGACGAGCTGCGCCTTGCCGTCGGCCGAGGTGGTGCCGAGGGTGACCACGGCCCGCTCGACGAGGTGCCCGCGGATCTCCAGGGCGAGCTGGCGCAGCTCGTCGGGGGTGACCTCGCCGACACGTCGCGCGACGTACGCGTAGCCGTCGCCGTCGCGATCGGCCTGCCCGGCGATCTCGCTCGCCTGCTGCGCCAGCGACGCGGTGCGGGCCTTCTCGACCTCGCGCTCGGCCTCCTTCAGCCGGTCGAGCAGCGTCTCGACCCGGTCCACGAGCTCGTCGGTGGGGACGTTGAGCAGGCGCGCGACCTCCTCGGCGATCATGCGCTCCCGCACGGCGAAGCGGTGCGCGTCCGCGCCCGTGAGCGCCTCGATGCGTCGCAGGTTCGCGCCGATCGACTCCTCGCGCACGATCGTCAGCCCGCCGACCCGGGCGGCGGTCTCCACGTGCGTGCCACCGCACAGCTCCTTCGAGAAGTCCCCGATGGTCACGACGCGGACGTGCTCGCCGTACTTCTCGCCGAACAGCGCGATCGCCCCCGCCGCGCGCGCCTCGACCAGGCTCATCTCCTCCGCCTCGACCGGCGGGTCGGCCAGCAGCCGGTCGGTCGCGAGCTCCTCGACCGCGACCAGCTGCTCGCGCGGCACCCCCTCGAAGTGCGGGAAGTCGAAGCGCAGCCGGCCGGCCTCCACGTGGGACCCGGCCTGCTGGGCGTGGCCGCCGAGGACGTCCTTCACGGTCGCGTGGAGCACGTGCGTCGCCGAGTGACTCCGGGCGGTCGCCGACCGCCGCTCGGCGTCGACCCGTGCGGTGACCGTCTGCCCCTCGGAGACCTCACCCTCGACGACGCGGGCGCGGTGGACCACCAGCCCCTCGATCGCCTCCTGGGTGTCGACGACCTCCAGCCGTCCGGTCGGGGTCTCGAGCGCCCCGCGGTCGCCGACCTGCCCGCCTCCCTCCGGGTAGAAGGGCGTCTCGGGCAGCACGACCTCGACCTCGTCGCCCTCGCCGGCCTCGCTCACGACCCCGCCGCTGGTCAGCAGGGCCGCGACGCTGGACTCCCCGACGGTCGTGTCGTAGCCGACGAAGCGCGCGCGGTCGACCTTCCCGGCCGCCTCCCGGTACACCTCGGCCGGGACGCCGCCCTCGTCGCCGCCCTGCGCCGCGCGGGCCCGTTCCCGCTGCTCCTCCATCAGGCGCTCGAAGGTCCCCCGATCGAGGTCGAGCCCGGAGTCGGCGACGATCTCCTCGGTGAGGTCGATCGGGAACCCGTAGGTGTCGTGCAGCTCGAAGGCGACGTCGCCGGGCAGCGTGCCGGCGTCGTCCTCCTCGACCGCGGAGACCGCCTCCTCCAGGATGCCGAGCCCCTTGCGCAGCGTCGCGTCGAACTCGGCCTCCTCGGCACCGGCGAGCCGGGTCACGAGCTCGCGCTGCTCGTCCAGCTCCGGGTAGCCCGGCGACATCGTCGCGATCACCGTGTCGACCATCGCCGGCATGACCGGGTCGTCGGTCCCCAGCTGCCGCGCGTTCAGGACAGCCCGGCGCACGAGCCGGCGGAGCACGTAGCCGCGCCCCTCCTTCGAGGGCAGCACCCCGTCGGCGATCAGGAACGAGGCCGCCCGTGCGTGCTCGGCCAGGACGCGCAGGCTCACGTCGGTCGCGTCGTCCGTCCCGTACTCCACGCCGGTGAGCTCCTCGGCGCGCTCGACCATCGGGCGGACGACGTCGGTGTCGTAGGCGGTCGCGACACCCTGCTTCAGCATCGCGATCCGCTCCAGACCCATCCCGGTGTCGACGTTCTTGTTCGGCAGCTCACCGAGCACGTTGCGCTCGTGGTCCAGCTCGTACTGCATGAAGACGAGGTTGTAGAACTCCAGGTAGCGCTCCTCGTTCACCGCCGGACCGCCGGCCTCCCCCCAGTCGGGGCCGCGGTCGTAGTGCAGCTCCGAGCACGGTCCACCGGGACCGGCGACGTGCATCCACCAGTAGTTCTCCTCCGCCCCCAGCGCCACGATGCGGTCACGGGGGACGTCGGTCTCCTCCTCCCAGAGCGCCGCCGCCTCCTCGTCCTCCTCGTAGACGCTCGCCCAGATCCGCTCGGGGTCGAGGCCGAGCGGCCCGACGGACAGCTCGTAGGCCCAGCGGATCGCCTCGCGCTTGAAGTAGTCGCCGAACGAGAAGTTTCCGAGCATCTCGAACAGCGTGAAGTGGCGCGTCGTGCGCCCGACGTTCTCGATGT
>CAZADJ010000275.1:0-3314 GCA_964483845.1 uncultured Actinomycetota bacterium
TCGCGGTCGGCACGCTGACCATGTTCGGAGGTTGAGATGGACCTGGTCGTCGCGCACCACCCCGGGTGGGACGTGATGTTCGCGCTCGGCCTCCCGATCCTCGTCTACGTCGGCCTGCGCATCTGGGAGGGTCGCAAGGGGCCGCCGGCCCCCGCGGACGGCGACGACGGGACGGGCGGCGCGGACGCGGCCGCCGGCCGCGCAGGGGACGACCCGGGCTGAGGGCTGCGCGTCCGGCGACCCCTCACCAGTGGATGCCGCGCATGAGGTAGGAGAACGCGCGGCGCTCCGGCGCGAGGCGCAGCTCCTCTTTGCCGGCCTCCTCACCGCGCGCCGCCGACGACTCCGGCATGAGGTGGTAGCCGAAGTTCATCAGGGCGTCCATCGCCTTGGGCGCGAGCGCGTACAGCACCTCCCCGACGGTGCCGACCGTGGACGCCATCCGCTTCGGCTGCTGCTTCGCCGCCTTGACGACCATCGCCGCGGCGTCCTCGGGCTGGATGGCGGGGAAGAAGCGGTACACCTTCGTCGGCTCGATCATGGGGGTGCGCACGAGCGGCATGTAGATCGTCGTCACGGTGACGCCGTTGTCGACCACCTCGGTCGCGACCGAGCGCGAGAACGCGTCCAGCGCGGCCTTCGAGGCGACGTAGGCGGAGAACCGGGGAGCGTTGGTCTGCACCCCGATCGAGGAGACGTTGACGATGTGGCCGTAGCCGCGCTCGCGCATGCCGGGGAGGAACCCCAGGATCAGGCGGGCCGCGCCGAAGTAGTTCAGCTGCACCGTGCGCTGGAAGTCGTGCATGCGGTCGTAGGACAGCTGGACGGAGCGGCGGATCGAGATGCCGGCGTTGTTCACCAGCACGTCGACCCGTCCGTGCGCCGCCAGCACCTCCCGCACGAGACGGGCCGCGTCGTCGAGGTCCGCCAGGTCGGCGGGGTGGACGTGGGCACGGCCGCCGGCCTCCTCGATCTCCTTGCGTACGGTCGTGAGGTCCTCGACCGAGCGGGCGACCAGGAGCACCGTGGACCCCTCGGCGGCCAGCGCCTTGGCCGACGCCAGACCGATGCCGCTCGAGGCGCCGGTGACGAGCACGATCTTCTCGTCCAGGGGCTTGCGGCGCAGGTGACCCGGCTGGCGCAGTCCGCGCAGGTTCTCCTGCCAGTACGCGTAGAGGACGTCCGCGTAGTCCTCGATCGGGGGCACGGCGATGCCGGTCCCGGCCAGGGCCTCGTCGGCGTTCGTCGTGTCGAAGCGCGTGGGGTTGAAGACGTGCGCCGCCGCCTGCCGGGGGATCCCCGCCTTGCGCAGCAGGGCGTTCACGGCGCGGTGGAACGGTGGGAGCGCGGTGACGACGTTGCGCAGCGGCTTCGGGACGATCCCGATCGCGCGGGCGTCGAGCCGCACCGGGAACCGCGGGGCGCCGGCGGCCTCGGCGAAGGCGTTGATCACCTGGCTGGCGCGCGGCGGGTCCGGCGGCACCAGGTGGAAGGTCCGACCGTCCCGGTCGTCGAGGTGGGCGATGTGATCGACGGCGTCGGCGACGAAGTCCACGGGGACGAGGTGCACCCGGCCGCCCTCGATGCCGATCAGCGGGAGCTGCTCGGGGAGTCGGGCGAGCTGCTCGATCGCGGGGAGGAAGAAGTACGGACCGTCGATCTTGTCGATCTCGCCGGTCTCGGAGTGGCCGACGACGATACCCGGACGGTACACGCGCCACGGTCGCTCGCACTCGGTCCGGACCACCTTCTCGGCCTCGTGCTTCGTGCGGTAGTAGGGGTGCATGAGACCGGTCGCCTCGCCGAACATGTCCTCGTGGAACACCCCGTCGTAGGTCCCGGCGGCCGCGATCGAGCTGACGTGGTGGAAGCGGCCCGCTGCGACGTCGTCGGCGAACTGGACGGTGTGGCGGGTCCCCCCGACGTTCACCGCCCGGGACCACTCCGCGTCGGCTTCGAGGTCGTAGACGGCCCCGAGGTGGACGAGGTGATCGATGGTGCCGCGCAGGGAGGCGACGACGTCCTCGTCGATCCCGAGGCGCGGCCGGGTCAGGTCGCCGACGATCGGGACGATCCGTCGCTCCGCCGCTCCCCAACGGCGCCGGAGCCGCTCGAGCTTGTCCTGGGAGCCCTCCCGGACGAGCACGTTGATGGTGCCCTCGCGCTCGAGGAGCCGTTCGATCAGGAACCGCCCGATGAACCCGGTGGCGCCGGTGATGAAGTACGCCATACCCACCCCCTCGGTGGACCACGCTCCCCCGCATCCCCCTGCACGAGCCTAGGTGGCGCGGTCCGACGTCGCGTGCGGCCGGACGGGCAGGCGCCGCCTCGCCCGGTTCCCGGGACGTTGGTCCCGGTCCGTGTCCACCGTGCGCACCACGCGCACCCCACCGGGGGGTGGCATGCTCGGTGGACTGCCCGAGGGCGCCCTGATGCCCGAGGCGGCATGGAGAGGGAACGTGGACCCGGACCGCGCCGACCGCGAAGCCGACACACCCATCCGCATCGTCGTCGTCGACGACGCGGAGCGCACCCGTGAGCTCCTCCGACGCCTGGTGCAGCTCGACGGCCGCTTCGAGGTGGTCGGTGAGGCCGCGGACGGGGTCGCCGCGCTGGAGGTCGTCCGGGCCGAGGACCCGGACGCGGTCCTGCTCGACGTGCGCATGCCGCTGATGGACGGCATCGCGGCGCTCCAGGCGATCAAGCAGGACGATGCCGGGATCAGGGTCGTGATGTACTCGGCGGACTCCACCCGGCGACGTGAGGCGATCGAGAGCGGCGCCGACGCGTGGGTGGACAAGACCGACTCGTTCCGCCACCTCGCCGACGTGCTCGCCGGTGGGCCGGAGGACCGGACCCCGCACCGCGTGATCGATCTGACCCAAGACCGCACCCCGGTGGAGTGAGCGGTCCAGCGACCCGAGGATCTGCTGGCCCGGCCGGGATCAGGCGAGGCCGAGCTGTCGGTCCCGGCGGAGCGCGTCGTCGACCTCCCAGACCTCCACGAGCCGGTCGCCCTCGAACCGGAACATCATCATGACGTCGATGTCGATGCGCCGGCCCGTCGCCGGGATGCCCCGCCACGTTCCACGGTGCGTCCCCCGGAGGCGGAGGCGCGCGGCGACACGGTCGTCCTCCGTGACGAGATCCTCCACGTCGAACCGCAGGTCGGGGAAGCCCGAGCGGTACGCGTCGACGAGCTCCCGCAGGGCACGGCCGTCGGTGGCGCGCGCGACGCCTGCGTAGTGGAACGTCACGTCGCCGATCGCCTCGTCGAGACCGTCGGTGCGTCCCTCGCTCCACACGACGTCGAA
>CAZADJ010000276.1:0-3306 GCA_964483845.1 uncultured Actinomycetota bacterium
CCGGCCTTGTCGTTGGTGCCGGACTTGCGGGCCCCTCCGAACGGCTGCTGGCCGACGACCGAGCCGGTCGGCTTGTCGTTGATGTAGAAGTTGCCCGCCGCCTGCCGCAGACGCGTCGTCGCCTCCCGCACGGCGTCCCGGTCCTGCGCGAAGACCGAGCCTGTGAGGGCGTACGGGGAGGTGGTGTCGACGAGGTCGAGCGTCTCCGACCAGTCGGCGTCGTCGTAGACGTGGACGGTGAGGATCGGGCCGAACAGCTCCTCGACCATCGTCCGCGAGGTCGGGTCCTCGGTCACCAGAACGGTCGGCTCGACGAACCATCCCTCGGCGTCGTCGGTGCCGCCGCCGACGAGGACCTCCACCCCGTTCGCGTCCCGCGCCTCGGCGATCGCCGTACGGTGCTTCTCGAACGCCTTGCCGTCGATCACGGCGCCGAGGAAGTTCCGGAAGTCGCGGACGTCGCCCATCTCGAGGCTGCTCGTGACGTCGCCGAGGCCGTCGCGCAGCTCCGACCACAGGCTGCTCGGCACGTACGCGCGGGAGGCCGCGGAGCACTTCTGACCCTGGTACTCGAAGGCGCCGCGGGCGAGCGCGGTGATCAGCGCGTCGGTGTCCGCGGACGGGTGGGCGACCACGAAGTCCTTGCCCCCGCTCTCACCGACGACCCGCGGGAAGCTGCGGTGGACCTTCACCCTGGATGCGACCTTCTGCCACAGGTCCTCGAGCACCGCCGCCGACCCGGTGAAGTGGAGCCCGGCGAAGTCCGGGTGGTCGACGCAGACATCGGCGGCCAGGGCGCCGTCACCGTGGACGAGGTTGATCACCCCGTCGGGAACGCCGGCCTCCTCGAGCACCTGCATGAAGAAGTGCGCCGCGAGCGCCTGCTTCTCGCTCGGTTTCCACACGACCGTGTTCCCCATGAGCGCCGGCGCCGTCGGCAGGTTGCCGGCGATCGCCGTGAAGTTGAACGGCGTGATCGCGAGGACGAAGCCCTCGAGCGGTCGGTAGTCGAGCTGGTTCCAGACGTTGTCGCTGTTCAGCGGCGGCTGGTCCCCGAGGATCTCCCATGCGAAGCGCACGTTGAAGCGCAGGAAGTCGATCAGCTCGCAGGCCGCGTCGATCTCCGCCTGCCAGACCGTCTTGGACTGCCCGAGCATCGTCGCGGCGTTCAGGGTGTCCCGCCAGGGCCCGGAGACGAGGTCGGCGGCCTTCAGCAGGGCGGCGGCGCGCTCCTCGAACGGTGTGGCCGCCCAGCCCGGCTTCGCCTCGAGGGCGGCATCGATCGCGGCGCTGACCTCATCCTGGCGGGCGCCGTGGACGGTCGCGAGGTGCAGACCGTGGTCGTGAGGTGCGCGCACGTCGAACGTCCGGTCGGTGGCGACTCGCTGTCCGCCGATGACGCACGGCGCGTCGACCGTCGTGCCGGCGAGGTCGTCGAGTCGCGCCTTCAGCCGCTGCTTCTCCGGAGATCCCGGCGCGTAGTGCTGCTGGGGCTCGTTGTCGGGGATCGGTGGGGTCACGTTCGCGTTCAGCATGGTCCGCAGCCCTCCGTCACGGCTCCAGCCCGAGGGTACGGGACGCCCAGCCACCGGGTACCCGTCGACCGTCCGCTCCGCGGAGCCGCGAGCGTGTCCTAGGCTCGCTGCCCCGTGCGGAGGTGGGAGCGTGACGACCGTCGGCGTCGGTGTCGGTGGGGCGAGCCTCCGGGTCGTCCTGCTCGACGGGGACGGTGAGCTCGCGGGGATCACGAAGCTGCGCACCCCCCGCAGCGGCGATCACGGCGCGGTCGTCGAGGTGCTCGTCGCCGGCGTGCAGGAGGTCATCGGGGACGCAGGCATGGACGCCGACGAGGTCGAGGGGATCGGCGTCGGCGTCCCGGGCGCGGTGCTCGGTGGCACCGTCGGGCAGGCGGTGAACGTGCCGGGCTGGACGGAGCGCTTCAGCCTGGCAGAGATGCTCGAGGCCCGCCTCGCCACGCGGGTCCGCGTCATGAACGACGTCACCGCGGTCGCCGTCGGCGAGCACCAGCGGGGCGCCGGTCGCGGTCACGAGGACCTGATCGTCGTCTGGGTGGGCACCGGTGTGGGCAGCGGACTGATCGTCGCCGGGGAGATCTACGAGGGGGCGTTCGGCGTGGCCGGGGAGTTCGGGCACACCGTGGTCGAGATCGGCGGGGCGGTCTGTCCGTGCGGTCGCCGTGGCTGCGTCGAGGCGTACGCCGGCCAGCGCGCGCTCGAGAACGCGGTGACCCGGGCGGTGGACGGGGGACGGACCACGTCGCTGTTCCGGATCGCCGAGGAGGGAGGCGCCGAGCGCCTGACCCCGGAGGTGTTCCGGGCCGCGCTCGACGAGGGCGACACCCTCGCCGCGGACCTCATCGATGCCGGGGCCCGGGCGCTCGGCAAGGGCATCGCCTCCGCGGTCAACCTCCTCGACGTCGAGGCGGTCGTCGTCGCCGGCGGGTTCGCGGACGAGCTCGGACCGCGCTTCATCGACCAGATCGACGCCGAGGCGCGCACGAACCTGTTCCTGCAGCCACCCCGGGTCCGGATCCGTGCCGCCGAGCTCGGACCACTCGGGGCGGCGATCGGCGCGGCGTTGCTCGCGGCGGGGGCAACCGACGGGCCGCCACGGGCCTGAGACCGCCGATCGCGTTTGTCGCGACGCCCCCCCTTCACTTGACTCGTCACCGACCGGCCGTGCGAGGGGCGTCGCGGCCACCGCGAAGGAGTAGGCCGTGACCCACCTGGAGCAGGCCAGGACCCTCGCCCAGCGGGTGCGGACGGCGTTCGTCGGACCCGCTGCGGCGCACCTCGCCGAGCGCTGCTCGGCGGACGGCCGCGTCTCGGTCGAGCTGATGGACGAGCACCAGCCGCTCCTGTACGACCTGGCGTCGGTCGCCTCGGCGGTGGCGGCGGCCGACGAGCTGATCCGCTACGGAGAGCACGGGGAGCACGAGGCGCGGTTGGCTCACGCGTTCGCGGCGGACGTCTTCGGGGACCTGCTCGGCCGGGCGGCCGGCCGGTGGGAGGACTTCCTCGACCACGTCCCGGAGCGGGACCCGGACGCGTCCGAGGCGCTCGTTGCCGGCCGCGCCGCTGACCTGCTCGAGACGGTCGCCGAGCGGGCGCTCGAGACCGGTGAGCCCGGACCGCGGCACCTCTCCGAGGAGCGGGAGATGATCCGCGACACCTTCCGCCGCTTCGCCGAGGATCGTGTGGAGCCGATCGCCGAGGAGATCCACCGCGAGGACCGTGACATCCCCGACGCGATCATCGAGGGGCTCGCCGAGCTCGGGACGTTCGG
>CAZADJ010000277.1:0-3302 GCA_964483845.1 uncultured Actinomycetota bacterium
CTATGATCGTTTCTCTGTTTGACGGCCAGACGCCGACGGCCGATGTAGCCCTCCGGTGATAGATAGCCTGTTTTTGGGATTTCGAGGAGCAACCCGCCTGCCCCCTGGCGGGTTGTTCCTTCTTCCGATTGCTTCGCTCTGGATCACTGCGATCGTGGCCGGTCCTGTACAGGGCCAGGACAGTGTGCGAATCAAAGGTCTTGTGCTCGATCAGGTCACGGAGAGCCCGGTCACGGCAGCGGAGGTAGGATATGGTGGTGAGAGATCCACTGTCTTGAACGAGCAAGGCGAATTCATCCTCTTTGCCCCACCAGGAAGGGACCTCCTCCTTTCCGTGACGTCCCTCGGATACAATCGCCTTGACACCGTACTGATAGTTCGTGAAGAACCGATCGAAATTACACTCAGACTCGAACCGGTTCCCCTCTCCTTGCTGCCGTTGTCCGTCACCACTCTTCGTTGGGCCGAAGGTCGAACGGCGCGAATGCGAGTGAATCAGGAGCCTTTCCCATTCCAGTTCACGTTCGAACAGGAGGACCTCAGGACAGTTCCGCACTTTGCAGAGGCCGATGTTCTGACAGTCGCGCAGACTCACCCGGGCGTCGTGGCACTCAACGACTATTCGACTCAACTACATGTCTACGGGGGAGCGCCGGACCAGAACCTCTTCCTGTTGGATGGTGTGCCGATTCTCGCGCCATACCACCTCTTCGGGTTCGCTGGTGCCTTCGTGCCCGAAGCGGTGGATGAGGTTCGGATCACTCCACTTTCGATTCCGGCGCGACGAGGCGGGAAGCTGAGCTCTGTCGTCGAGGTGCGTCAAGCTCCGCCGGCTGGAGACAGCACCACGTTCGCGGGAGGGATTGGAGTCCTCGGGAGTCGTATTACGGCCGAAGGGCGGAGGGATGCCCTCGGTTGGTCGGTCGGCCTTCGTCGAGCTCATCTGGGCCTGATCGTTGCCGACTTGCCTTATTCTTTCTGGGATGGTCAGGGCAAGGTCGATGTGGACTTCACAGATGCACATCGGATCTCCCTGGCTACGTACGCTTCGCGAGACCGCTTCGAGTGGCCGTTCGAAGATCTGGGCCAGGGGCTCCAGAGCGGATGGTCCAATGCCGCAGTCGGCTTGAAGTGGGCCTGGAGAGGAGACGGATGGGCCACTCAGGCCGAGACCTGGGTTTCGAGATACAGCGGCTCCTTGAACGTGGGAGACGGACAGAACTCGAGAGAAACTGAGAACCACGCACGTACCAGCGGAGCTCGGTTCGAGATTCTCGCTCCTCGGGAGCGCGACGGCTTGAGGGGCGGAGTCGAGATTGTACGCGACCGTGCACGGCTAGAAGGCTCGCAGGGCGGCTATCTGGAAGGTCGCACGCAGGAGAGCCAGACTCGTGCAAGTGCTTTCCTCGAGTTGGAGCGTTGGTTCGGACCGGTCCGGCTTGCGCCCGAGCTGAGGGCCACGCTGGCCTTCGAGTCTGGCGAGTTCTTGCTCGAGCCCCGCGTCTTTGCGCGATATCATTTTCTTCCCGCCTGGTCTGCCACGGTCGGGTTTGTCCGTGTCCACCAGTTCCTGAATGCGCTCCGAGACGACCGATATCTCGTTCCGGGCGCACCGATATGGATGCTTCCGCAAGGAGGTCGTTTCCCGACATCCACAGCAGGGTTGCTTGGTATAGACGGATGGTTATCGCCCGAAGTCGGATTGAGTATCGGGACGTATTACCGTCGCTTTCACGACATTCCAAGTTGGCGTCCCACGGCGACCCGTACGCTGGACCAACTGGAGGCACACTCCGGCACAGCCCGGGGAGGACATCTGATACTTCGCAGACATACGGGCACGATCACCGGATCGCTGGCCTACGGGTATGGAAGCGTCACGATGACCGATGCTGGTTCTTACAGACCGACCTGGGATCGACGACACTCCGTCGATCTGGCCCTACAGTGGGCCCAGGAGGATCGATATGCCGTATCGTTTCGTCTTCAGTACGGGAGTGGAACCCCCTTCTGGCGTCCGGCTGGTCAGGTCGATGGATATCGGCTGGATCCTGAGCGCCGTCGGATTTCCCGGTTCGGAAGCTTTCCTGTCTGGTCGAATTCCCAGGATCGATTCGAACCGTATTTCCGGGTCGACGTAGGTGCCCGATACTGTATCTGCGGAGAACGCTGGCGGATCGAACCTTATGCGAATCTCTTGAATGCCACAAACTATTCGAATGTACTGTTTTATCGGCCGGGAAGAAGTCGTGGAGGGGATCCCATCCTAGTTCCGGAGCGGCAACTGCCCATCATTCCGACTATTGGGCTGGATATTAGCTTCTGATGTGCCTTATGTGCCTTCCATATTGGCCCAGGACAGAATGAGGTACAGATATCTCGCCTGCTGCTGTCAGTTGTCCGTACTGTTAGCTGGCTGTACGGCTACCGATTTGGCGTCTCCAATAGCGGAAACGACCGAGATGCAGGTTCTCTTCTTGCTGAATCCGAGCCGGGCTACCCAAGTCGTGCTCGTTGAAGCGGTGGACGTCGGAGGGACCCTCAGTGATGTGAACGTCGTAATCTCCACGCCGGACGCCCGGGAAGTCGCCGCCGGGGATGGAACCGGGGATGCAAGCCCATGCGTGGCCCGGTACGGAGTAGTGGTGTCTGTGAACGACACAGATTGCGTGCTTCTGCATTTCTCGCCTGGCATGGGTGCGACATATCATGTCGAGATCAGTGCCCGGGACCGCCCCACAGCCACGGCGTCAGTCGTGATTCCAGGAGATTTCTCGATTACCCACTTCAGAGCTGATGGTGATCCACCCGGCTCACAAAGTCTGTCCGCTACCTGGGAGACGAGCCGCGATTCATACCGATACGCTGTGGCGATAGCCTCCGAAGCCCCTGCAGATTGCATTGATGTCCGGGGATGTGAAGAGAGTGGCTGGAGTGAGATCGTGGCGGATACGACTTTCTCCGATCGAATCCCTGAGGGAACGATCGATCAGTCGAGAGACTGGTATTTCGACGTCTACGCATTGTCGAAGGGGCTGCACGACTTCATCACTACAGGGGCCGGCGGCGACGTTTTTCCAATACCTCCCAGCCAGAACGTCCACAACGGCTTCGGCATGGTCGGAGCGTGGGTCCGGAAGTCACGCCCACTCTCAAGCGGCTCGTAAGCCGCGGCGCTCCCGCCGTCTAGAGCATCATCGCCCCCGGCTCCTCCAGCATCCCCTGCAGCGTCTGGAGGAAGCGGGCGCCGGTGGCGCCGTCGATGACCCGGTGGTCACAGCTCATGGTGACCCGCATGCGGG
>CAZADJ010000278.1:0-3292 GCA_964483845.1 uncultured Actinomycetota bacterium
CGTGCGAAGGAGATCGCGGCGCAGCGCGGGACGACGCTGACCCGGATCGTCGAGGACGCGCTGCGTGACGCTCTCCGCGAGGACCGTGTCGCTTCCGACTTCGATCTCACGATCCCCACCGTGCGCGGACGATCGGCACCGTCGGTCGACCCTGCCGATCGCGAGCGCCTCTACGACGTGCTCGATCCCCCCGGATGATCGCGGTCGACACCAACATCCTCGTCTACGCCCATCGCGAGGAGTTCCCCCAGCACGAGGTGGCAGCCGGTGTCCTGAGCCGCATGGCCAGAGCCCCGGAGGCCTGGGGCCTGCCGGTCTTCGTGCTCGGCGAGTTCATCCGGGTGGTGACACATCCGCGCTACCTCGATCCTCCCACCCCGCTCGCGGAGGCCGTCGTGGTGCTCGAACGGGTCCTCGCGAGCCCGAGCCTGCACCTCCTCCGACCGGGTGCGCGGTACTGGGACCTGCTGCGTCGGACGTCCCTGGAGGACCGGGCGGCCGGCAACCTCGCCTTCGATGCGCAGATCGTCGCGGTCTGTCTCGAGCACGGTGCGGGGGTGATCCTCACCGAGGACCGTGGCATGCGACGGTTCGCGGCCGTGGAGACCCGCCAGCTAGATGATGTCGGCGGAGGCTCGTAGCTGTCGGCGGTCTACGGGTCGCTCTCGGGCGTGCCCCGGGTGGCGCAGATGCGCTGGACGCGGGCAGGGCGGTCGTCGACCAGGTCCTCGTAGGCGACGACCCGCAGCTCGTCGCCCACCGCCTCGAGCAGCTCGCCCGGACGGAGCAGGAAGTCGGGGTCGGTCGGGCGCCCGAACCGCTCCTGGCCGCGCGCGAACGTCTCGTAGATCAGCGCCCCACCCGGTGCGACCGCCGCGACCAGGTCGGGGAGGAGCGGGCGGTGGAGGTAGTTGGTCACGACCACCCCGGCGAAGCGTCGTCCGGAGAGGGGGAAGGCGCGGCCGTCCTCAAGGTCGACCTCGACCAGCTCCACCTCGTCGCGCTCGGCGAGATCGGCGACGCCTGACAGGTCGCGGTCGACGGCGACGACCCGGTGGCCGCGCTCGAGGAGGAAGCGGGTGTGGCGGCCATCGCCGCACGCGAGGTCGAGCACCTCGCCCCCGGCCGGGACGAGGTCGGCGAAGCGCACCACCCAGCGCGACGGATCGCGTGGCCCACGGTCGTCGGAACGGCTCACGGCACCCGACCCTACGTCCCCGGCGTCCGCGCCCGGGGGAACATCGCGCCCACGGTCCGGGTTGTACGGAGCCACCGACCGATGCAGGAGCCGCCGATGGCGACCCTCGACCTGACCGCCGAGACCTTCAACGAGACGATCGCCGAGAACGACATCGTCTTCATCGACTTCTGGGCGGAGTGGTGCGGCCCGTGCCGGGTGTTCGCGCCCGTCTACGAGTCCGTCTCCGAGCAGCACGACGACATCCTCTTCGCCAAGGTCGACACCGAGGCGGAGCCGGCGCTCGCCGGCGAGTTCGGCATCCGGTCGATCCCGACGCTCGCCATCCTGCGCGAGGGGATCCTGCTGTTCTCGCAGCCCGGCGCGCTCCCCGAGGCGGCGCTCGAGGACCTGATCGGTCAGGTCCGTGACCTGGACATGGACGAGGTCCGTCGCGCGGTCGAGGACGAGGCCGGCGACACCTCGGTCGCCTGACCCGGCGACCGTCACCCGGCGTGGGCTCGTGGCCCTCCGTCGTCGGGGCAGTGGAGTTAGGACCTACGCCCTACGTCGGTACGTAGTGGTGCGACTACACTCCGTACCGCACGATGGTGTGAGGCGCAGATCCGACCGGTCGAGATGGTCGCCGTGACCGGCGGGGAGCCAGGGCGAACCCGGCACACCGAGCCACCAGGAGCCCACCGCTCCGGCTCGTGAGCCGGGAGCCCGACGGAGAAGACACCGATGCGCAAGGCGACCGTCCTCATCGCGGCCACCGCGCTGGTCCTCGCCGTCGCCACCGCCGCGGCGCTCGCCGCGGTCCCCTCGACGCTCGAGGTCGACCCGATCCCGCAGCCGGTCGTGCTCCACGACGGCACGAGCACGGTGCCGGTCACCGGCAGCGTGAACCTCGACGACCCCGACGGCGTCTGCGCGGTCAGCCGTTTCGACGTCCGCGTCGACGACGCGTCGCTGCTCGACGGCGGCGTCGATCCCAGCGCCCACTTCGGCTGGGAGTGCGTGACCTCGGCTGACTGGCAGGTCGACTGGAGCGTCGACGGTGCCGGCACCTACGAGGTCGTCGCCGAGACCGTCGTGGAGAGCGACGTCGGCTCCGCACGGCAGCTCGTCCGCCAGGAGGTCGTCGCCGAGCGACCGTGACGGCGGGCTCCGCCGGGCCGCCGTCGGACAGCCACGGCGTCGGGCAGCCCCGTCACCGGTCGGGCGGCGCCTCGTCGTCCTCGAACGCCGAGCGCTCGTCGCGGTAGCGGAGCACGACGAACGTCGCGGCGGCGAGGATCACCGCGGCGAGCGCGATCGGGGCGACGCCGAACCGTCCGAGCACCTCCGCGATCAGCTGCCGGCTGGTCGAGGTCGGATCGGCGAGGACGAGCGCGACGAACGTCGCCGCGAGCACGGTCACCCCGATCGCGATCGCGTTGCGCACCGGACCCTCGAGGTCCGCTCGCTCACGCAGGATGCGCCCGGCCTTCAGGATCCGGCCCGCCCGCAGCACCCGCAGCGCGCCGACGAACCGCACGAGGCGCAGCAGCTGCACCGGCCCGAGCGCGAGGAAGACGGCCGGCACCGTCGCGACCGCGACCGCGACGATCACCTTGTTGTCGGCGAGCCACCGGCGCGTGTCGTCCGCCACGAGCATGAGCACGACGGCCTCGCCGACCAGCACCACACCCGAGGCGTAGTTGAGCAGCATCCCGGCCGTGCCGACCGCGCCCTCCACGGTGGTGAGGAACACCGCTGGGACGGAGACGACCGCGGCGAGGAGGACCGGGATCGCGAGGCGCCGCTCCCAGAGCTCGGCGGGGTCCGGCGGCCCGTCGCGACCGGCGTCCGCCGGCGGGGACGCCTGCTCGGGCTGGGCTCGGTGCGACACGCCACCGCAACGTACCGAGTCGTCCCGACGCCCTCGACGGGTCCGGAGTCGCTCGGCGCGGACGGGGCCGTGACGGATCAGTCACCGTCGGCGCGAGCGGAGGACACCGACCACGTCGACCCGTCGGTGGTGACGATCACCGTTCCGTGGACGTCGGTGCCGTACAGCTCGACCCCCGCGGCGCGCAGCCGTTCGACGGTCTCGTCGTGGGGGTGGCCGTA
>CAZADJ010000279.1:0-3285 GCA_964483845.1 uncultured Actinomycetota bacterium
GCTCGGGATGCTGCTGCTCGCGGCGCGCCTGCGCGGAGCGACACGCGCCGGCTGAACCCGCCGGTCGGCCACCGGCGTCGCGGCCGGCCGTCGTGCCGGCCGCGACCCCGCTTCGCGGGACGCGTCCCCGGCCGCCCCACACGCCCTGCCGATCGGTCGCTCTGGTAGGTTGCCGCCCCCAGGCGCTCAACGGTCGGGAGGTGGCCGAAGGTGTCACAGCGATCGCGACTGACCACCCCGCTCGTTCGGACCGGCGCTCGGCTCGAACCGGCCTCGTGGGACGAGGCGCTGGCACGCACAGCCGCCGGACTCGCCGACCACCAGGGGACCGAGTTCGGGCTGTTCAGCTGCTCCAAGGCCACCAACGAGACGAACTTCTACGCCCAGAAGTTCGCGCGGGTGGTGATGGGGTCCAACAACATCGACAGCTGCAACCGGACTTGACACGCTCCCAGCGTCGCCGGTCTGGCGGCGGTCTTCGGAGCGGGCGGTGGCACCTGTTCGTACGAGGAGATCGAGAACACCGACCTGATCCTCCTCTGGGGGTCGAACGCGCGCTCCGCCCACCCGATCTTCTTCCACCACCTCCTCCGCGGGCTCCGTAACGGCGCCCGTATGTACTGCATCGACCCCCGCCGCACGGACTCGGCCGCGTGGGCCGATGTCTGGTTGGGCATCGAGGTCGGCTCCGACATCGCGCTCGCCAACGCGGTCGCCCGGGTCATCATCGAAGAGGGCCTCGAGAACCGGGAGTTCATCGACCGCGCCACCGTGGACTTCGAGGCCTACGCCGCCACCGTGGAGCCCTACACGCTCGGGTACGCCGAGGAGGTCACCGGCGTGCCCGCCGATGCCATCCGCGAGATGGCGCTGGACTACGCGCGCGCCGACCGGGCGCAGATCTGCTGGACGCTGGGGATCACCGAGCACCACAACGCGACCGACAACGTGCTCGCGCTGATCAACCTGTCGCTGCTCACCGGCCACGTGGGTCGCTACGGCTCCGGGCTGGTCCCGCTGCGCGGCCAGAACAACGTGCAGGGCGGCGGCGACATGGGCGCCCTACCGAACAAGCTCCCCGGCTTCCAGGACGTCGAGGACGTCGAGGCACGGGGCAAGTTCGAGCGCGCCTGGGGCGCGCCGGTGCCCGCGGACAACGGCTGGCACCTCACCGAGATGTTCGAGGCGATGGAGACCGGCAAGCTACGGGCCCTGTACGTCATCGGGGAGAACCCTGCGGACTCGGAGGCGGACAGCGGGCAGGCACGTGACCGGCTCGAGGGGCTGGACTTCCTCGCGGTCCAGGACATCTTCCTCACGAGCACCGCCGAGATGGCCGACGTGGTCCTCCCCGCCGCCGCCGACTGGTGCGAGGCGGAGGGGACGGTCACCTCGAGCGAACGGCGGGTCCAACGGGTGCGGAAGGCCCTCGAGCCCCCGGGGGACGCGCTCACGGACCGGGAGATCATCGCCCGGGTGGCCGACGCGCTCGGCCACGACCTGGGCCCACCAGACGCGGAGACGGTCTGGGACGAGCTGCGCAGCCTCTCACCGATGCACGCCGGGATGAGCTACCAGCGGCTCGAGGAGCTCGGCGGGATCCAGTGGCCGTGCCCCGACGAGGACCACCCCGGGGAGCTCTTCCTCCACGCGCGTCTCTGGGAGGATCCGGTCGGCGGACGGCCGGCCCCGTTCCACGCCGTCGAGTGGGTCCCCCCCGTGGATCAGCTCACCGAGGACTACCCCTACCGACTGACGACGGGTCGCCACCTCGACTCGTTCAACACCGGTGTCCAGAGCAACCGCTACGACTCCCCGATGCGTACCGGCGGCACCCTGGACCTCTCCCCCGAGGACGCCGATCGGCTGGGGGTGTCCGACGGCGCCGCCGTCCGGGTGGTGTCCCGCCGTGGAGCCATCGAGGCTCCGGTCAGGATCGATGACGGGCTCCGGTCAGGTCTCGTCTTCATGGCGCTCCACTACCCGGAGGGGTCCGACGTCAACCAGCTCACCATCGAGGCGTGGGACCCCAAGTCGGGGACCGCGGAGTTCAAGGCGACCGCGGTGCGCATCGAGCCGCTGGCACGGGCCGGGTAGCCGATGGACCTCCACTTCCCGGACACGTCACCGACCGAGGCTGAACGTGCCGCGGTGGACGCGCTGCTCGGCCCGCCCGCCTCCGGGTGGGAGGGCGGCGACGAGCGGACGGGCGCCGACACCCGGGTGGTGCGCCTGGGACGCGGGGCCCGGGATCGCCGGCACCTGCTGCTCCCCGCGTTGGCGCAGGTCCAGTCGGAGATCGGTTGGGTCAGCCCGGGTGCCCTGACCTACGTCTGTCGACGCCTGCAGGTGCCACCAGCGGAGGCGTACGGCGTGGCGAGCTTCTACGCCCTGCTCGCGCTGGAGGAGCGCCCACCCCGGGTCGCCCACGTCTGCGACGACATCGTCTGCCGTGAACGCGGCGCGGACCGGCTGATCGCGGATCTCGAGCACGAGGTGGGACCCGAGGGGCAGGCCGGAGGCGACGAGACGTGGGTGCGCAGTCCGTGCCTCGGCCGCTGCGAGGCGCCACCGGCCGTCTACTGCCAGCGCGCGGGGATCGATGACGCGGTCGTGGCCGGCGCCGACGCCGCCGCCGTGCTCGACGCGCTCCGCGGAGACGAGGTGCCGGCCCCGGACCTCGACGTCCCACAGGCCGGTGACCCGGACCTGAAGGTGCTGCGGCGGGTCGGGGTCGTCGACCCGGAGGACCTCGACGACTACCGCGCCGCCGGCGGCTACGAGGCGCTGCGCCGCGCCGTGACGATGGGGCCACGCGGCGTGATCCGTGAGGTCGACGACTCGGGACTGAAGGGCCGCGGCGGCGCGGCCTTCCCCGCTGGGGTGAAGTGGCGCGGTGTCGCCACCAACCCGCAGCGGCCGCACCACCTCATCTGCAACGCCGACGAGTCCGAGCCCGGCACCTTCAAGGACCGCCTCCTGATGGAGGGCGACCCCTTCGCCGTGATCGAGGCGATGACCATCGCCGGCTTCGCGGTCGGCGCCGAGCGCGGCTACCTCTACATCCGCGGCGAGTACCCGGTCGCGACCGCGCGGCTGCGGGGCGCGATCGACACGTGCCGGAAGCGCGGCCTCCTCGGCGACGACGTCATGGGCGCGGGGTTCAGCTTCGACGTCGAACTTCGACGCGGTCAGGGCGCCTACATCTGCGGCGAGGAGACCGCCCTCATGGAGTCCATCGAGGGCAAGCGAGGCGAGCCGCGCAACAAGCCGCCGTTCCCGACC
>CAZADJ010000280.1:0-3280 GCA_964483845.1 uncultured Actinomycetota bacterium
TCGCGCTGCTCGGGGTGCTCGGCCAGGCCGTGCTCGGCGCGCTCGGCTACGTCGCCCCGATGGTCTGGGTCCCCGACCCGGGCGACCGCAGGCGGGTCCGCGATCGGCTGGGGGCCCTCGCGTCGACCCGGCCGGCTGCGTTCAACCTCGGCGTCGCCGCGGTCGCGGTCGCCGCCACCGCCGGCACGAGTGCCGGGGGTGCCGGTGCGCTGCTGCTCCGTGCCGGGTGGCTCCTGGTCGGCGTGGTGACCGCCGCGACCCTCGCGCTCGTCGTCGCGGGCGTGCGGAATGCTGCCGCTGCCGGCGGCGTTCTCGACGATGACCGGGGGTGACCACGCTGGCCCCCGACGACCCCCTCGACGACCACGGTGGAGCAGCCCATGGAAGACGACCGCGCACCCCAGGAGGCGACCGAGCCGATCCACCTCACGCCGGAGGACTACCACGTGATCAGGCCCGAGGACTTCAACGCCCCGGGGCTGCATGCACGGGAGTCGATCGGACCGTTCGTCGACGTCGAGGCGCTCGGCCCCCTCGTCACCGTGCACGACAGCACCTTCGAGGCCGACCGCGGGATCGGCCACCACCCGCACCGCGGCATGGAGCGCCTCTTCTACATCCTCGAAGGGACCGTCGACCACGACGACGCCCTGAACCACATCACCGGCCACATGGGCACCGGCGACCTCGGCATCCTCACCGAGGGTCGCCGCGGCATGATCCACTCGGAGTGGAACCACAGCGACGGCCGTGCACGCGCCTACATCTTCGTGTACCCGACGGACCCGACCCCGCCGACCGCGGCGTTCGACGCGATCCGCGACGACGACGCCGTCCGGGAGGAGCCCGCGCCCGGCGTGGTCGCCAAGCGCGTCGTGGAGCGCGGCAGCGACCGGCTGCGCGGCGACCTCCGCGTGCTCACCGACTCCACCGTGGAGGAGGGTGCCGCGTTCGACGTCGAGCTCGACGGGGGCGAAGCCGCCCTGATCTTCGTCGTCGAGGGCGCGGTCGAGGTCCGGCGGGGCGACGGGGAGGTCGCGACGAAGGACGTCGGGCGCGACCACACCGTGCTGGTCCCGCCGACGGACGCGCAGCGCCAGCTGCGGGTCGTGGCCCGCGAGCCCGCGCGCGTCCTCCACGCCGTCACCGGCCCGGGGTTCGGTCTCCGTCGCCGCTCCGCCGGGTAGCCGGACGAGCGTCGCTGCCACTCGGACTCACGGCGCCGACCCGCCGTCGAGGTCGAGGGCGGACGCCACCCGGGGCCAGACCTCCCGCATGCTGCGTTGCGATGGACGCCACCCGCTCACGTCACGCAGTCGCCGGTTGGACAGTCGCTGGGACCGCGCGAGCGCCGACAGCCGCGGCAGCTTCCCGACGAGCGGCGGCGGGAGGCGGACCTTGCGTCCGAGGATCCGCGCCCACGCGTCAGCGTGCCCGGCCCGGGTGAGGGGCTCGTCGTCGACGACGTTGTACGTCCCGCTCGGGACCTCGAGGGCGGCCACGACCGCCGTGGCCGCGTCGTCGACGTGGACGAACGAGGCGTAGCCCTCGTGATCGCCGATCAGGGGCAGCCACCCACGGGCCGCCGACGCCGCCAGCTCGCGCGTGTGGACCGCGTCGGCGGCGACGAACTGCGCGAACCGCAGGCCGACGCCGCGTCCACCGCTCCTCGCGAACCGTGCCGCCTGCGCCTCGGCGTCGAGGGCCGACGCGGTGAACGTGGTCGGCTCGACCCGGTCCCCCTCCTCGATCCACCCGTCCCCGTGGTCGGCGTAGAGGAACCCGATCGACTCCTGGACGTGGACGGCCGCCCCGGCAGCGAGCGCCGCGTCGACGAGGTTCGCGGACGCCTCCCGTCGCAGCCGGTCGTTCTCCTCCCACGCACTGGCCAGGATCGCCTCGGGTCCCGCGGGGATGCGAGTCGCGAGGTTGATGACCGCGTCCTGGCCTGCGACGGCTGCGCGCAGCCGGTCGGGGTCGAACAGGTCGATAAGGACCGGCCGGGCCCCCTGGCCCCGGACCGTCGCGGCCACCTCCGGTCCGCGTGCGACGACGGTGACCTCGTGGCCAGCGGACAGGAGGTGCGGAACCACCCGTCGCCCGATGACGCCGGTCCCCCCGGCGACGAACACCTCCACGCCGACCCTCCCGACGTCTCCGGTCCCTCCCGCTGTCCCGCAGCGATCCTCGGGGAGCGTACGCACCACGCCGCTCGGCGCCGTGAGGGCCCCGACGGACGGCCGGGGCGTCCCCTCCGTCCGGCCGGCCCGGCGACGGACCACGGCCGTTGGCTCCGGACACCGGTCCTGGACGCGTTACCTTGGCTGTGGACGCGCCGGTGGAACGACCGACGCGGCGCCGATGGCGCAGGAGGTACCTCCGTGGAGGTGGGAGCAGCGACCCACGTGGGTCTCGTGCGTGAGCGCAACGAGGACGCGTACCACGTCGACGCGGCGCGCGGGGTCGCGCTCGTCGCCGACGGCCTCGGTGGTCACACCGCCGGGGACGTCGCCAGCAAGCTCGCGGTCGACGTCATCGTGAGCGGGCTCAACGGGGTGGCCGACGATCCACCCACGGCGCTGGTCCGCTCCCTCGAGGAGGCCAACGACGCCATCCTCGACGACTCCGCGGATCACGTCGAACGCGGCGGGATGGGCACGACCGCCGTCCTCGCCTACCTCCCGGACTCGGGCACCCGCGCCTGGGTCGCCCACGTCGGCGACAGTCGCGCGTACGTGCTGCGCGACGGCCACCTCGTCCAGGTCACGCAGGACCACACCACGGGCGGACCGTTCGGGCGTGGCCAGATCACCCAGGCGCTCGGGAGCCGCGGCGGCGTGGAACCCGACTGCGTCGATCTCGAGCTCGTCACCGGGGACCGGCTGCTGCTGTGCACCGACGGGCTCACCGACATGCTCAGCGACCGCGAGATCGCCGAGCTCGCTGGCAACGGCCGGACCCCGCAGGAGGCGTGCGACGCGCTGATCTCGGCCTCGCTGTCGCGGGGCGGGGTGGACAACATCACCGTCGTGACTGCCGACGCCTCCGGATGAGCCGACGTGCGAACCGACCGGAGGGCGCACCGTGGGTGCTGAGTTGACCGCCGCGGACACGGTGGCCGCGCCCACGCTGGAGGACGTGCGGACCCGGCTCCACGACGCGGGTCTCACGACGCGCACGTTCGGCAACGCCCCGGGGGACCGCTACGGCTGGCACGAGCACGGGCGGCACAAGATCCTGTACTGCGTCGAGGGGTCCATCACCTTCCACACCCGCGGAG
>CAZADJ010000281.1:0-3267 GCA_964483845.1 uncultured Actinomycetota bacterium
CGCGAGCTCGACGATCCGCCAGCTCCCACGGTGCCGCTCGACCCGGATGGAGAGCGCTCCGACACGCTGCCCCCGCCGGACGACGGCGACCCCGTCGACGGTGTCCTCCGAGGGCCGCGAGCAGCGGACGGTGCGGACGGCGTCCACCGCGGGTCCGGGGCTCCGTCCGCGTGGGAGGCTCGCGGCGAGCCGCACCACGAGCCCGGGGGCGAGCAGCGGCTCGAGGTGCGACAGGGGGCGTCGGCCGGACTCGATCTCGAGGTACGCGCGGGCGGCCAGCCGGATCAGGCGCACCGGGTCCGGCGCGCCGGTGCGCCGGGCGGGGGCCGGTGCCAGGGTCGGCCGTCGGAGGGGGCGTCTCGGCGTGGTGCGTACCGACGGGGCACGGCGTCCGGCGGGGTGACGTGCCCGCGCGTCCCGGAACCGCGTGTCGTGGCCCATCGGCATCACGGTCGACATCGTCTGCTCCTGGTCGGGCGGGTCAGGGGGTCGGTTCGGGCTGGGGTACGGCGGGAGACGGCGTCGCACGGTCGTCGCCCGGTGGGCGGTCGCCGGCCGGTGGCTGGGGGAGCCAGCCGGCGACGACGAGACCGCCGAGGTGCTCGCGGAGCCAGACCAGGTGCTCCTCGGCGTCGTCCCGGCCCGGCGCGATGGCACGGGCGGTCGCGCGCAACGCCCAGCCGCCGGCGTGTTCGAGGCGCTCGACCGCGATGTCGCGGTAGCCCGCTGCGGCGAGCGCGGCGCCCGCGTCGGCGAGCACCACGGGGTCGTCGACCACCTCCCAGTCACCGTCCCGGGGTCGCAGGTCGGGTGCCGGCAGCCACCACGGCACGCCGGCGGGACGGACCCCGTCGCGTGTGAGGTGCACCGGCACGGCGACCCGCACCACTCGTGCGTCCGTGTAGGCACCGTCGGCCACGTCGAGGAGCACCGCGACGACGCTGACCACGGCCGCTCCGGGGGCCGGGAAGTCCACCGCCTCCACCACGAGGTGCTCGACGTACGCGCCGGTGCCCGCGGAGCCGAGCCGGGTCTCGAGCGGAGCGCCGACGTCGCCGAGCCAGGCGCGGGCGACG
This sequence comes from uncultured Actinomycetota bacterium, assembly GCA_964483845.1. Taxonomy (GTDB): domain Bacteria; phylum Actinomycetota; class Nitriliruptoria; order Nitriliruptorales; family JAHWKO01; genus CAZADJ01. Next base: position 1,077 of record CAZADJ010000281.1, read on the forward strand.
ACGGCCGCGAGCGCGCCGGCCTCCCCGGTCCCGGGGGTGACCCGCCCGCCGATTCGGATCGCGTCGATCTCGGGCAGGGGCTCGTCGGCGGTGATGGCGCTCCGGGGGTCGGCGGAGCCGGCCTCGGAGTCGGGCGCGGAGCCGTCCCAGGGAGCGACCTCGGGGGTCTCGGTCCGGGGGTCGGCGTCGGGGTACCCCGGTCGCTCGGCCGCCCCGGTGCTCGACGCGACGTCCGCGTCGGCGCCGTCGTCGAGCTCCGCCGCTCGCCCACCGTCGGACGGCGCCTCGCCCGCCGGTGCCGGGCGCAGCAGCACCGCCGCGATGACGAACCACGGCAGGGCCGCGAGCACGAGCAGCGCCCACCTGCGGCCGCGGGCCTCGCCGGACGGCTCGGGATCCTCGTACAGGTCCCAGCGTGGCGGGCGGGGCGGGCGCTCGTCTCCGTACGGCCCCGGCGGCTGGGCGCCGCCTGCGCCGGACGGGCCGTGCCCGGCGTCGTCGGGACGGCTGCGGCTCGGGGTCACCGCGACCACCGCCGGGGCGGGAGGCCGACCGAGGGCTGGTGCGTCCGGGGCGACCCCACGGAGCGAGCGGTGGGGCCGCCCCGGCGGCCGGCGGTCCCAAGGTGGGGGGCGGGCACCGGAGGACCGGCCGGCGAGCCGCGACGCGCTCCTGCCGGCGCGTCCGGGATCGACCGGAGCATCGTGCACCTCGATGTATCTCGTTGTGTTCTGATGAGATGTCTACCATCCCGTGTGGGTCGGTGCGCAAGGGCCGTGCGCTCGGGCTGTGGACAGGTGCTCCCACCGCACGCTGACCGGGGTCGGGCGACCGGGGATCTCCGCTGATGGCCGCTACCCTGGTCGCGGCCGGGCGACACGACGCCCGGCTGTCGTCTCGCAGCAGCCCGATGGGAGGCTGATGACCGAGTCAGCGACCGGCGGCCCGGTCCGCCAGGACATCACGGAGGAGGAGCGGCAGCGGCGCTTCGAGGAGCACGCGCTGCCGCACCTCGACCGCATGTACGGCGCAGCCCTGCGCTACACGCGCGACCCGCAGGACGCCGAGGACCTGGTGCAGGAGACGTTCGCGAAGGCTTTCAGCAAGTTCCACCAGTACGAGCCGGGGACCAACCTGCGCGCGTGGCTCTACCGGATCCTCACCAACACCTACATCAACCAGTACCGCAAGGAGCAGCGCCGTCCCGACGAGTACCCGCAGGACGAGATCGGCGACTTCTCGCTCTACGACTGGCTCGGTGGCGCCGGCGCCTCGGCGGAGCACGAGGTGCTCGACGGCATCACCGCGGACGAGGTGAAGCAGGCGCTGGCCGACCTGCCGGAGCAGTTCCGCATGGCCGTGTACCTCGCCGACGTCGAGGGTTTCTCCTACAAGGAGATCGCCGAGATCATGGACACGCCGATCGGCACGGTGATGTCACGCCTCCACCGGGGAAGGAAACAACTGCAGTTGGCGTTGGCTGATTATGCGGAGCGCCACGGGATCGTCGGACGCGGCGAGCGGGCCGCCGAGGCGGCATCCGGTGGCGGGACCTAGGTTGCAGGCACCAGAAGGGGGCGACGTGACGGCCGATGACTGCGCGAGTGGTGACTGTCCGGAGGCGCTCGCGCGGCTGGAGGGCTACCTCGACGGAGAACTCGACGAGGACGAGCTCGCCCAGGTCTCCCAGCACCTCTCCGACTGCTACCCCTGCGGTGACCGGGCCGACTTCGAGCGTCATCTCCGTCAGGTGGTCCGCCAGCATGCGACCGTCGAGAGCGCGCCCGCCGACCTCCTCGACCGGGTGAAGCAGCGCTGCCGTGAGGAGAGCCGGCGGTCGGACGCGTTCGACGGCATGACCGGCTGACCGACCCGGTACCGCAGGCGACGACGAGGGGCGGGGAGGCGTGGCGGAGCCGACGACCGTGCTGGTCACCGGGGGCGCCGGGTTCATCGGCTCCCACCTCGTCGACCGGATGCTGGCCGAGGGTCACCGCGTCATCGCGATCGACGACCTCTCCGGTGGACGGCTGGCCAACCTCGCCGAAGCGCGTCGCGACGGCACCGGCCACTTCGAGTTCCAGCGGCTCGGCCTCACCGACCCGACGCTCGATCAGCTCGTCGAGCGGCACGAGCCCGAGGTGATCCACCACCTGGCCGCTCAGATGAGCGTGCGCCGCAGCGTCGAGGA
>CAZADJ010000282.1:0-3263 GCA_964483845.1 uncultured Actinomycetota bacterium
GAGATCGTCGCCGTGCTGGAGCGCGGCCAGGTCGTCGCCGCGTACGATCCCGACCGCCTGCCAACCGCCGACGTGGAGCGCCTCGAGGAGGCGGCCCGCGGACGCTTCCGCGACGAGCTGACGGTCACCCCGTTCGACGGGATGGACGCCCCGCTCGTGCTCAACGCGCTGGGGACACGCCAGGCGTGCGACGAACTCGATACCGAGGCGCTCGAGCGGTTCGTCGAGCGCGAGGATCCACCGGACGCGCACTGATCGGCTCCCACGTCAAGGGGCGTGCGAGCCCCTCCGCCGGGTCGTAGGATGGCCTGCCGCACCGTCGAGAGGTCGAGAGGTCTGGTGACGGCGCTCGACAGCCACCCCGCCCAGAGGGCCTCCCCGGTGGACGACTCCGAACGGCCCCCTCACGCGGCCGTGCTCCACCGCGTCGGTGTCCGACTCGGCCGGGCTCGCATCCCCGTGCTCGAGGAGATCTCACTCACCGTCCACCACGGGGAGCTTCTCGGCCTCACGGGTCCGAACGGAGCCGGCAAGTCGACGCTGCTGCGGGTGTTGGCGACCCTGCTGCCCCCGGACCGGGGACGGGCCGAGGTGTTCGGCACCCCCGTCACCGCAGCCCTCGATTCCGGCGTTCGCCGACGCATCTGCCTCGTCGCGCACGAGCCCGGCCTGCACCCGGCACTCACCCTCGCGGAGAACCTCGAGCTGATCCGCGACCTCCGCCCCCGGCGTCGGGAGGGGGACCGGGAGAAGGGGCCCGGACCGGCCGTCAGGGACGCGCTCGTCGCGGTCGGGCTGGCGGCTGCCGCAGACCGCCCGGTCACGGCCTGCTCGCGCGGCATGGTGCGACGCGCCGAGCTCGCACGGGTGCTCGTCACCGCACCGCAGCTGCTGCTGCTCGACGAGGCGCACGCGGGCCTCGACGCCGCGTCGTCGGAGCTGGTCACAGCGGTTGTTGGTCGTGTACGGGCGGGGGGAGGGGCGGCCGTGGTCGTCTCGCACGACGGCGGGCGACTCGCCGACGTGGTGGACCGCACCGTGGAGCTCGACGCGGGGCGTCTCGCGACGGGATCGGGGGCGTGATGGGGATCGTCGGCCGTCAGGTGCTGGCGCTCGCCCGCCGTGACCTCACGGTGGAGGCCCGGACGGGCGAGATCCTCTGGCTGACCGCGCCCTTCGCCGGGGTGGCCGCGCTCCTGATCGCGCTCGCCGTCGGGGCGAACGTCACCCTGCTGCGCGAGATCGCCGCCGGGGTCTTCTGGGCGCTTGTGCTCGTGTTCGGGGCGCTGGTCAGCCTGCGTCAGAGCGGGATGGAACCGGCCGCGCACGGGGACGTCATCACCCTCCTCGACGTCGAGCCCGCGGCACGGTTCGTCGCGCGCGCCGGGACCAGCGTCCTGCTCCTGATCGGCTTCCAGGCCCTGCTCGCCCCGCTCGCGATCGTGCTCTACGACCCGCCACTCGCCGGATGGATCTGGCTGGTCGCGCTCATCCCGCTGGTCGCGGTCGGGATCGGCGCGCTCGGTACCCTGGCGGCGGCGCTGACCGCGAACGTCGGCGCTCGCGCGGTGCTCGTCCCGCTGCTCGTGCTGCCGCTCGGGGTCCCGCTGGTGCTCGGCGCGACCCAGGTGCTCAGCGCGGCGACGTTCGCGCAGGGCGGCGTCCTACCGTGGCTGGCCCTGATCCTGCTCGTGGATCTCGTCACCGTCGCGGCGGGGTTGGCGTCGGCCCGCTGGCTCGCGGAGGAGGTGGCCCGGTGACGCGACGCTACTGGTTGGAGGCGGCGGCGGTCGGCGCCGTCCTCGCCGGGCTCGCGGCGGCGGTGACCGCCCCGCCCGACCGGCTGCAGGGCGAGCTGGCACGGCTGATGTACGTCCACGTCCCGTCGGCGTGGCTCGCCTACCTCGCCTTCGCGGTCACCCTCGTCGGCAGCGTCGCGTGGCTGGCGCGCCGCACGTGGCGCTGGGACCGGCTCGCGGCCGCCTCCGCAGAGGTCGGCGTGGTCTTCACCGGCCTCGCGCTGGCCACCGGATCGATCTGGGGGAAGCCGGTGTGGGGCGTCTGGTGGACCTGGGATCCGCGGCTGGTCACCACCGCCTTGTTGTTCGTCATCTACCTCGGCTACCTGGCGCTGCGGCGCGCGGTCGACGACCCGGTCGCCCGCGCGCGCCGCTCCGCGGTGCTCGGGATCATCGCGTTCGTCCAGGTACCGATCGTGCACATGTCGGTGGTGTGGTGGCGCAGCCTGCACCAGCCTCCGACCGTGGCGCGCGCAGGGAGCCCGAGCATGGACGCCGCGATGCTCGCCGCCCTGCTCGCGAACCTGCTCGCCTTCACCCTCGTGTACACCGCGCTGGTGCGGCGTCGCGTCGCCATCGCCCGCCTCGAGGAGGAGGCGGAAGCCGAGCTGGCCGAGCAGCCGGAACCGACGGCGGGGACGGCGGTGACCGCCCCGGCGCTCGCCGAGGAGCGACCCGATGGGTGAGTGGGGCTGGGTCGTGGCCGGCTACGCCGTCACCTACTCGGTGATCGTCGCGTACGGGTGGCAGCTGGCGCGACGCGCCCGCCGTCTTCGAGCGCGTCGCGGGGAGGGAGGTCCGTGAAGCTACGGGTCTTCGCGCTCCCGATCGCGGGGTTGGCGCTCGTGCTCGGAGGGTTCCTCGCCTACGGCAACCTGAACGAGAACCTCGTCTACTACCTGACCGTCGAGGAGGCGCTCGAGCAGCGCGGCGACTTCCAGGACGGGCGCCGCTTCCGGCTCGCCGGGGAGGTCGCCCACGGCACGGTCGAGACCGCCCGGGGTGCGGTCACGTTCACCGTCTCCGACGGCGACCGGGGCATCCCCGTCCACCACGAGGGAGACCCACCGCAGCTGTTCCGTGAGGGCATCGAGATCGTGCTCGAAGGGACCTGGGACGGGGACCGCTTCGCCTCCGACCTCGTCATCATCATGCACGATGCCGACTACCGGGCACCGCCGATCGACGGAGGAGGGGAGCGGTGACCGCGCTGGTCGGCCAGGCCGCCCTCGTGCTCGGCGCCGTCGCCGGGCTGCTGCTGATCGTCGCCGCGATCCGCGAGGCGCGCCGGCCCGCGGGACCCCGCCGGCTGGTGCTCGCCGTGCCGGTCACCGCGCTCAGCGTCGCCGCGATCGTGGCCATGGGGGCGCTGATCGTCGCGCTGCTCACCGACGACTTCTCCGTCTCCTACGTCGCGGAGCAGAGTGCCCGCGCCACCCCGACCCTGTTCAAGGTCGCGACCGC
>CAZADJ010000283.1:0-3261 GCA_964483845.1 uncultured Actinomycetota bacterium
GACGGAGCAGCGATGACGGAGCGACTCGCGGTGGTGACCGGCGGGAACAAGGGGATCGGCCGGGCCTGCGCCGCGCGCCTGCTCGCCGACGGCTACCGGGTGGTCGTCACCGGCCGCGACCGCGAGGCTCTCGACGAGACCGTCACGGAGCTGCGGGGCAGGGGCGAGATCGAGGCGCGCCGTTTCGACGTCACCGACGAGGAGGCGGTCGTCGACGGCTTCGCCGGCCTCGATGTCGACGTGCTCGTCGCGAACGCCGGGGTCGCCTTCTCGCAGCCGCTCGACCGTACCGACCTCGACGACTGGCGCTGGGTCCTCGACGTGAACGTGACCGGGGTGTTCCTCTGTGCCCGTGCGGTCATCGCCGGCATGCGCGACCGCGACCGCGGCCGGGTGATCGCCGTCGCCTCGGTGGCGTCCCACCACGGGCTGCGCTACGGCACCGCCTACGCCGCGTCGAAGCACGGCGTGCTCGGCTTCGTCCGCGCCCTGGCCACCGAGGTGGCCGGGTCCGGCGTCACCGCGAACGCCGTCTGCCCGGCGTTCGTGGAGACGCCGATGACCGATCGGTCCGTCGCGACCATCGTCGAGAAGACCGGCCGCAGCGAGGAGGAGGCGCGGCGCGCCCTGGAGCAGATGGCGCCGCTCGACCGGCTGGTGACCCCCGAGGAGGTCGCCGCCGCGGTGGCCTACCTCGCCTCCGACGACGCCGCGGCGGTGAACGGCCAGTCCATCATCCTCGACGGGGGAGGGGTCCAGCAGTGACGTTCCGCGCATCCGCCGGCTTCACCGACGACTGGGAGCACCTGGGCTTCGAGGTCGACGACGGCCTCGGCACCGTCACCCTGGATCGGCCCGAGCGGCTGAACGCGCTCACACTCGACGCGTACGCCGACCTGCGGGACCTCCTCGCCGAGGTGGAGCACCGCGACGACGTCGACGTGCTGCTGATCACCGGCGCCGGGAAGGGCTTCTGCTCCGGCGGTGATGTGGACGCCATCATCGGCGAGCTCCTCGAGCACGGCGACAACCGACGGGTGCTCGAGTTCACGAAGATGACCGGCGCGGTCGTCCAGCGCATGCGCGAGCTCCCCAAGCCGATCATCGCCGCGGTGAACGGCACGGCTGCGGGCGCCGGCGCGGTCATCGCCCTCGCCGCGGACCTGCGGGTGGTCGCCCGCTCCGCTTCCTTCCACTTCCTGTTCACCAGGGTCGGACTCGCCGGCGCCGACATGGGCTGCGCGTACCTCCTGCCGCGGATCGTCGGGCTCGGGCGCGCCGCGGAGCTGCTCCTGTTCGGTGATCCGGTCGACGCCGAGGAGGCCGAGCGCATCGGGCTCGCGAACCGCGTCGTCGGGGACGACGAGCTCCACGGGACGGCGACCGCCTGGGCGCGACGCCTCGCCGACGGGCCGACGTTCGCGCACGGCGCGACCAAGTCGCTGCTCACCCGCGAGCAGGACATGGCGCTCGGACCCGCGATCGAGCTGGAGGCGTGGACACAGGCGCTGCTGATGCGGTCCGGGGACCACCGCGAGTTCTACGCGGCGTTCCGTGACGAGCGCGACCCCGACTGGACCGGACGCTGACGCCCACGGTCGAGCCGACGGAGACCGAGCGACGCACCGGAGGGACCACGTGACCACACCGCACCGCCTGCTGAACCCCGAGGGGATGCCGCCGCCGGTCGGGTTCTCGCACGTCGCGATCGCCGCTGCGGGGCGGACGGTCCACGTCGCCGGGCAGACCGCGCACCGGGAGGACGGGACCGTCACCGGCGCGACGGTGGCGGACCAGTTCGGCGCGGCGGTGCGCAACGTCGCCACCGCCCTCGACGCCGCCGGCGCCGCACCCGAGCACGTCGTGAACCTCACCATCTACGTCACCGACGTGGACGGGTACCTCGACCAGCTGCGTCCGATCGGGGAGGCCTACCGCTCGGTCTTCGGCGAGCACTACCCGGCGATGGCCCTCCTCGGGGTCGCCCGCCTGTTCGACGAGGCGGCGAAGGTCGAGCTCGTCGCCACCGCCGTGATCCCCGACGAGCGGGAGGGGACGTGAGCACGCCGTTCACCGGTGTCGGGGTCGCGCTCCTCACGCTCTTCGATGACCGCGCGGAGGTCGACCTCGAGGCGACCGTCGCGCACGCCGTCCGGCTCGTGGACGCGGGCGTCCGGGCTGTGGTCGTCACCGGGTCGACCGGGGAGGCCGCGGCCCTCGAGGCGGACGAGCGGGTCGCGCTGGTCGCCGCCGTGCGAGCAGCGGTCGACGACGGGATCCCGGTCATCGCCGGCACCGGGGCGCCCTCCGCGCGGCAGGCCGTCGAGCTCACCCGGGGGGCGCGGGAGGCGGGCGCCGACGGCTACCTGGTCCTGTCGCCCGCCCGGGTGTCGGACCCGACCGACTACTACCACGAGGTCGCAGCGGCCGCCGATGGAGACCCGGTGCTCGCCTACCACTTCCCGGCCGTATCGTCTCCCGGCATCGGACTCGACGTCCTCCCGCGGTTGGAGGTGGACGGCATCAAGGACTCCAGCGGCGATGCCGAGCGCCTGCTCGCCGAGGTGACGGGCGACGTCGGCGCGGTCTACACGGGATCCTCGGCGCTGCTCGTCCACGCGGGCGCGATCGGATGCGCCGGCGCCATCCTCGCCCTCGCCAACGTCGAACCGGAGCGCTGCGCGGCCGCCTTCGCCGGCGACGGTGACGCCCAGCGGACCCTCGAGGAGCCCAACCGCCGGGTCAAACGCGAGTTCCCGCACGGTCTGAAGCAGCTGCTCGCCGACCGCCACGGCACGTCGACGGTCACCCGCATCGGCTGACGCGTGCCTATCCGATGGTCGCCGGACCCGGACCGGGGCCGGGACCGGGGAACCTGGTGGGTTCGCTAGTCCGAGACGGGACCGGCCTGCTCGAGCGACCGCACGACGTCGTGAGCAGCGGCCAGTGCCTCGTCGCGCGTCATGGTGCGCCCTTCGTCCCGGTACCGCCGCGACGCCTCTGGGCCGAGGGCGTCGCGCACGAGCGCGACGTAGCGGCGGTAGAGGGCGCCGTCGGTGGGACTCGAGAAGGGGATCGGCGTGTGTGGCGCGGCGCCGACGCTCACGGCCGCGGCGAGCAGGCGCGAGGAGGTGGGGGCGTCTCCGGACTCGAACGCTGCCGCCGCGGCGTAGATGAGACACTCGTTCACGTCGAGGAGGATGCCCTCGGACTCGGCGATGCGGATCGCCGCCGCGAGGTCGGCGGCGGCCTCCGAGTTGC
>CAZADJ010000284.1:0-3250 GCA_964483845.1 uncultured Actinomycetota bacterium
ACGTCCCCGGTCGCCTCGATCTCGACGGTCAGGCCGTCGAGGAGCGGCCCGAGGTTGCCCACACACTCGTCCACGGCGGTCTCGAGGGATATCCGACGTGGGTCGAGATCGACCTGTTCGCGTTCGAGTCGTGACAGCTCGCGCAGCTGCCCGGTGAGCCGGTCGAGCTGGTCGGCGTTGCGGGAGATCAGCCGCAGCATCTCGCTGCGCTCCTCGGGATCGATGTCCGGCTCGTCGATCAGCAGCTCGACGGTGCCGCGGACCGCCGCGATCGGTGTGGCGAGGTCGTGGCTGATGCCGGCCAGGAGACGACGACGGCGTTCGTCCAGTTCCGCGAGCTTCGCCGCCGCCTCGCGCTCGCGCTCCAGAGCCAACTGCCGGGTGATCTCGATCTCGTGACGCTCGGTCAGGTCCCGCGTCACCTTGGCGAAGCCGACGAGCTCCCCGTCGTCGTCGCGCAGCGCGGTGATGGTGACGTCGCCCCAGAAGCGCGAGCCGTCCGCGCGTACGCGCCAGCCGCGGTGCTGGACACGGCCCTCGCGTCGGGCCTCGGCCAGCAGCGAGGCGGGCAGGCCGTCCTCACGGTCCTCGGGCGTGTAGAAGGTGGAGAAGTGCTCGCCGACGATCTCGTCGCGCTCGTAGCCCTTCAGCCGCGCGGCGCCGGGGTTCCACGTGCGCACCGTGCCGTCCGGCCACAGGACGAAGATGGCGTAGTCGATCACGCTGTCGACCAGCAGGGCGACGAGCTGCTCGTGATCGAAGCTGCGGTCGGATCCGGCTGCTGCCAGGGGAGCACCTCCTGCGCGGCTCGGTGACGTGTCCCGCCACGAGCCTACGTCGCGTGCGCCGTGGGACAGGCGGGACCGCCGGCCGCCAGGGGGCGGACGACGGTCGCACTCACATGCGGAAGACGCCCCAGTCGGGTCGTCCGTAGGGGGCGTGCACGGCGGCGTCGAGCGCCAGGCCGAGCACGTCGCGTGTGTCGACCGGGTCGATCACCCCGTCGTCCCAGAGCCGCGCCGTCGCGTAGTAGGGGTGGCCCTGCTGTTCGTACTGCTCGCGGATCGGGGCCTTGAAGGCCTCCTCCTCGTCCTCGGACCACTCGCCGCCGCGCGCCTCGATGTTGTCGCGCTTCACCGTGGCGAGGACGTTGGCGGCCTGCTCGCCGCCCATCACCGAGATGCGCGCGTTCGGCCACATCCAGAGGAAACGTGGCTGGTACGCCCGGCCGGCCATCGCGTAGTTGCCGGCCCCGAACGACCCGCCGATGATCACCGTGAGCTTCGGGACGCTCGAGCAGGCGACGGCGGTCACCATCTTCGCGCCGTCCTTCGCGATCCCCCCGGCCTCGTAGTCGCGGCCGACCATGAACCCGGTGATGTTCTGCAGGAAGACGAGAGGCACGCCGCGCTGGTTGCAGAGCTGGATGAAGTGCGCGCCCTTCAGCGCGGACTCGCTGAACAGGATCCCGTTGTTCGCGACGATCCCGACCGGGTGGCCGTGGATGTGCGCGAAGCCACAGATCAGCGTGTTCCCGTAGAGCTCCTTGAACTCGTGGAACCTCGATCCGTCCACGATGCGGGCGATCACGTCGCGGACGTCGAAGGGCTGGCGGAAGTCGCGGGAGACGATGCCGTAGAGCTCCGTCGGGTCGTAGGCGGGGGCGGTGGGCTCGCGACGCTCGACCGGCGGGTCCGGTGGGGTCCAGTTCAGGTTCGCGACGGCGTCACGGGCGAGCTGCAGGGCGTGCCGGTCGTCGGCGGCGAGGTGGTCGACGACGCCGGAGTCGCGGGCGTGGAGGTCCCCGCCCCCGAGGTCCTCCGCCGAGACCTCCTCGCCGGTGGCGGCCTTCACCAGCGGTGGACCGCCGAGGAAGATCGTGCCCTGCTCGCGCACGATGATCGACTCGTCCGACATCGCGGGGACGTAGGCCCCGCCGGCGGTGGACGAGCCCATCACGACCGCGATCTGGGGGATCCCGGCGCCGGACAGCGTGGCCTGGTTGTAGAAGATGCGGCCGAAGTGGTCCCGATCCGGGAACACCTCGTCCTGCTCGGGCAGGAACGCGCCGCCGGAGTCGACCAGGTAGACGCACGGCAGGCGGTTCTCGCGCGCGATCTCCTGGGCACGGACGTGCTTCTTCACCGTCATGGGGAAGTAGGTCCCACCCTTCACCGTGGCGTCGTTCGCGACGATGACGCAGAGCGTCCCGGCGACCCTCCCGAGGCCGGTGATGATCCCGGCGGCCGGCGCGGGGTCGGGGTCGTGCTCGTCGAGCCCGTCGCGGTACATGCCGCGGGCGGCGAGCGCCGAGAGCTCGAGGAACGGCGTGCCGGGGTCGAGCAGCGCCTCGACCCGGTCGCGGGGCAGGAGCTTGCCGCGCTCCACGTGACGCGTGCGGGAGCGCTCCGGCCCGCCCTGCGCGACGTGCTCGAGCTCGTCACGGAGGTCGGCTGCGAGCTCCTCGTGGTAGCGCCGGTTCGCGGCGAACGCGTCGGACGCCGGGTCCACGTCGCTCGGGAGGATCCTCATGGCTGCCCCCTGGTCGGCGCGACCCTAACGCAGCGGTGAGCGCGTGGTGGCGACCCGACGGGGTGCCTACGGGCTCAGCCGCCCGTGCCCACGCCGACCTCCACGACCGTGTCCATCCCGCGGTCCGCGTGGCCGACGACGGCGCAGTAGAAGCGGTAGGTACCCGGCTCGAGATCGACCTCGACCGTCGTCTCCCAGCCGGCACCGAGCACCAACGACGTCGTCGCGGAGGGGAAGTCCTCCGGCTCCCGCGCGTCGTCCGGGGCGACGAGGACGCGCTGGGTCACCGCCGGCCCCTCGCAGCCGGCCCCGTCGGAGGGGCAGATGGTGAGGTTGTGGTGCGCGGCGCCGTCGTTGCGGACGTCGAGGGTGACGGTCCCGGCGTCGACCGCCTCGGTGACGCCGACGAACCACTCACCGAGCCCGACGGTGACCTCCCCATCCGGCCCCGCTGCGCACCCTGCGAGGGCCAGGAGCGCGGCGCAGGCCACGGTGAGGGCGCGGATCGTGCCGCTCCCCGGAGGGTCAGATCGCACCTCGGGTCCTCGCGAGGTAGAGGCTGGCGGCGGTCCCGGACAGTAGCACCAGGGCGAGACCGGCCAGACCGGCGGGGACACCGTCACCCTCGGCCCGGTCGAGTGCCAACGCGTCGTCCTCGGGTTCGGTCGGGCTCGGCGAGGGTCCGGGCGTGTCGGCCGGTGTCGGCGTCGGGGACGGT
>CAZADJ010000285.1:0-3236 GCA_964483845.1 uncultured Actinomycetota bacterium
GCTCGGGATGCTGCTGCTCGCGGCGCGCCTGCGCGGAGCGACACGCGCCGGCTGACCCCGCCGATGAGACGCCGGGATCGCGGCTATCGGGTCGGCCGCGACCGTCACCCGCGCCGACGCTCGCGAACCCCTACCATCGGTTCCCCGAGCAACGAGCGCGCATGGTGGAGAAGCGCTGGGATCCCGGCCTGTGGGCGAGCAAGAAGCCGTTCGGCATCGGTGAGCAGCGACCGAACAACTTCCTGGAGATCTGGAAAGCGTTCGACGAGAACCGGGACCAGGCGGGCTACGCCTGGCGCATCCTGAAGGACGGCGTCTGCGACGGCTGCGCCCTCGGCACGACCGGGATGCGCGACTGGACCCTCGACGAGATCCACCTGTGCAACGTCCGGCTGCGGCTCCTGCGGCTGAACACGATGCCGGCGATGGACGCCTCCCTGCTCGCCGACGTCGACCGGTTGCGGGGGATGAGCAGCGAGGAGCTGCGCGACCTCGGGCGGCTCCCCCACCCGATGATCCGCCGTTCGGGCGAACCCGGGTTCACCCGCACCAGCTGGGACGAGGCGCTCGAGCTCGTCGCCGGCCGCATCCGTGACACGGGCCCGGAGCGGTCAGGCTTCTACCTCACCTCACGCGGGATGCCGAACGAGAGCTACTACGCGGCGCAGAAGGCGGTGCGCGCGATCGGTACGAACTCGATCGACAACGCGGCGCGGGTCTGCCACTCGCCGTCCACGTTCGGGCTGAAGGAGGCCCTCGGGGTCGCCGCCACGACCTGCTCGTACCGCGACCTGATCGGCGCGGACCTCGTGGTCTTCATCGGCTCGAACGTCGCCAACAACCAGCCTGTCATGATGAAGTACCTCTACCACGCGAAGAAGGCCGGCACGCGTGTCGCCGTCGTCAACCCGTACCGCGAACCGGGGATGGAGCGCTACTGGGTCCCCTCGAACGTCGAGTCCGCGCTGTTCGGGACGAGGATCGCCGACCGCTTCTTCCAGATCAACGTCGGCGGGGACATCGCCTTCCTCAACGGCACCATGAAGCACCTCATCGAGCGCGGCTGGGTCGACCGCGACTTCATCGACCGGCACACCGCCGGCTTCGACGACCTCGCCGCGACCATCGCCGACCAGACCTGGGAGGAGCTCGAGGCGACCGCCGGCGTATCGCGCGACGAGATGCTCGCCTTCGCCGACATGGTCGCCCACGCGGAGACCGCGGTGTTCGTCTGGTCGATGGGGATCACCCAGCACGAGTTCGGCGAGGACAACGTGCGCGCGATCATCAACCTCGGTCTGTCCAAGGGTTTCGTGGGCCGGCCGAACTGCGGGCTGATGCCGATCCGCGGCCACTCCGGGGTCCAGGGGGGCGCCGAGATGGGGGCCTATGCCACGGTGCTGCCCGGTGGCGCGCCGATCACCGCGGACAACGCCGCGACGCTCGGCGAGCAGTGGGGCTTCGAGGTCCCGACCGACCCCGGCATGACCGCCCCGGAGATGCTCGAGGCCGCGCGCGCGGGTGACCTGGACGTGCTCGTCTCCGCCGGCGGGAACTTCCTCGAGGTGCTCCCCGACCCAGGGCACTCGGAGCGGGCACTCGCGGCGATCCCGCTCCGGGTCCACCTCGACATCATCCCGTCCAGCCAGATGCTCGTGGACGCAGCCGACACGGTGCTGCTGCTGCCGGCACGCACCCGATACGAGATCCCCGGTGGGGTGACCGAGACGTCCACTGAACGGCGCATCATGTTCAGCCCGGAGATCCCGGGTCCGCGCATCCCCGAGGCACGGGCCGAGTGGGAGGTCTTCGGCGAGCTCGCCGCGCGGGTGCGGCCGGAGCTCGCCGACCGGGTCCGCTTCCTCGACACGCCATCCATCCGGGCCGAGATCGCGCGCGTCATCCCGCTGTACGAGGGGATCCAGCACCTGGCGGAGAAGGGCGACCAGTTCCAGTACGGCGGTCCCCACCTCTGCTGGCAGTGGCGCTTCCCGACCGACGACGACCGGGCCCACTTCTCGCTGGTGGACCTCCCGCGCCGCGAGGTACCCGCAGGCCACTTCGTGGTCTCGACCCGCCGGGGCAAGCAGTTCAACAGCATGATCCACGAGCGCATCGATGCCCTGAACGGCGCCCCGCGGGAGGCCGTGCTGATCAGCCGACCCGACGCCCGCCAGCTCGGCCTCGGGGACGGCGACCCGGTTGTGCTGGTGAGCGACCACGGGGAGATGTCGGGTCGGCTGCTGATCGCGCCGATCACCCCGGGCAACCTCCAGGTCCACTGGCCGGAGGGAGAGGTGCTGATCGACCCGCACCGCCGCTCACCTCAGGCCGACATCCCCGACTTCAACGCCGTCGTCCGCCTCGACCGCACGACCGCCAGCATCGGAGGGTGACCGTGGCCACCCGACGGGGCACCCGCGTGCGCACCGGCGTGCGCGTCGTCGAAGGAGGCGAGAGCCGGGAACGTCGTGACGACGTCGCCACCGAGGAGCCGCTCGAGATCCGACTCGACGCCGGGGACGGCCCCCGGCGGGTGGCGGTCACCATGCGCACCCCGGGGGCGGACTTCGAGCTCGCCGCCGGCTTCCTGTTCGCCGAGGGCGTGATCGCCGGTCGCGAGCAGCTGCGGACGATCCGGTACTGCACCGATCCCGACGTCGATGACGACCAGCTGTACAACGTGGTGACCGTCGACCTCGAGCCCACCGCCGAGGTGGACCTCCGGCCCCTGGAGCGCCACTTCTTCACCACCAGCGCGTGCGGGGTCTGCGGCAAGGCCAGCCTCGAGCAACTGCACGTGCGCGGCTGCCCGACACTCAGCGACGGCCCGACCGTGGACGTCGACGTGTTGTACCGGCTGCCCGACCATCTCCGTGCGGCACAGGGGGTGTTCGAGCGCACCGGCGGCCTGCACGCAGCGGGGGTCTTCACCGCCGCAGGTGACGTCGTGGCGGTGCGCGAGGACGTCGGACGGCACAACGCGGTCGACAAGGTCGTCGGCTGGGCGTTGCTCGAGGGCCGGCTACCACTGGACGACCACGTCCTCATGGTGAGCGGCCGGTCGAGCTTCGAGATCTGCCAGAAGGCGCTGACCGCGGGGATCCCGATCGTCGCCGCGGTCTCCGCGCCGAGCAGCCTGGCGGTCGACCTCGCCCAGGACTTCGGGATGACCCTCGTGGGCTTCCTGCGGGGCGAGCGCTGCAACGTCTACGCGGGCGCCGATCGCGTCGGCA
>CAZADJ010000286.1:0-1205 GCA_964483845.1 uncultured Actinomycetota bacterium
CCGCGGTGGTGAACACCTCGGAGCGCTTGGTCGGGATGGTGGTGTTGCGCTCGATCAGCTTCGTCATCACACCACCCTTGGTCTCGATCCCGAGCGACAGCGGCGTGACGTCGAGCAGCAGCACGTCCTTCACGTCGCCCTTCAGCACGCCCGCCTGGAGCGCGGCGCCGACGGCGACCACCTCGTCGGGGTTGACACCCTTGTGCGGGTCCTTGCCGCCGGTGAGGTCCTTGACCAGCTCCTGCACCGCAGGCGTGCGCGTCGAGCCCCCGACGAGGATGACGTGGTCGACCTCCGCGACGTCGATGCCGGCGTCCTTGACCGCCTGGTGGAACGGGTCGCGGAGGCGGTCGATCAGGTGCTCGGTCAGCTCGTTGAAGCGGGCCCGGCTGAGGGTCTCCTCGAGGTGCAGCGGGCCGGCGTCGGTCGCCGTCAGGAACGGCAGGTTGATGGTCGTCTCGGTCGCCTGCGAGAGGTCGATCTTCGCCTTCTCGGCGGCCTCCTTCAGGCGCTGGAGGGCCATACGGTCCTCGGAGAGGTCGACGCCGTGGTTGTTCTTGAAGGTCTCGACGAGCCAGTCGATCACCGCCTGGTCCCAGTCGTCACCACCGAGCTGGGAGTCTCCGGAGGTCGCCTTCACATCGAAGACCCCCTCGGCGATCTCGAGCACCGAGACGTCGTAGGTCCCGCCGCCGAGGTCGAAGACGAGGATGGTCTGCTCCTCGTCCTCGTCGAGCCCGTAGGCGAGCGACGCCGCGGTCGGCTCGGCGACCAGGCGCAGCACCTCGAGTCCGGCGATCTGTCCCGCCTCCTGGGTGGCCTGCCGCTGGGCGTCGTCGAAGTAGGCGGGGACGGTGATCACCGCCTCGGTGACGGTGTCGCCGAGGTACGCCTCCGCGTCCCGCTTCAGCTTCTGGAGGATGCGCGCGGAGATCTCCTGCGGCGTGTACTCCTTGCCATCGACGTCGATGGACCAGTCGCGGCCCATGTGGCGCTTGACCGAGCGCACGGTGCGGTCCGGGTTGGTGATCGCCTGACGCTTGGCGACCTCCCCGACCAGCACCTCGCCCGACTTGCTGAACGCGACGACGGACGGGGTCGTGCGCGCCCCCTCCGCGTTCGGGATGACGGTCGGCTCACCGCCCTCCATCACCGACACGACGGAGTTCGTCGTCCCGAGGTCTATCCCGACGGCCTTGGCCATG
>CAZADJ010000286.1:1305-3235 GCA_964483845.1 uncultured Actinomycetota bacterium
TGCTCGGACGGACGGCTGTACTGTGTGCAGCGATCCGGTTACGCTACGATGAACATGGGTCGGAATGCCCACACTGGGCGCCCGGCCATCGCCGGTCGTGCGACCGCCGGTCCGGAGCCGGGCCACGGTCGCCCCTCGCCGGCCGAGCGGATCGTGGTGCGATCCGCGGCCCGACGGAGGTGCCAGATGTCGCGTAGCGAGTACCAGGACCAGCTCGGTCAACGGCTGCGGGCCGTGCGGACCCAGCAGGACCTCACGCTCCAGCAGGTCGAGGAGCGCAGCGAGGGGAAGTGGAAGGCGGTCGTCATCGGCGCCTACGAGCGCGGTGACCGCGCCATCTCGGCGGCGAAGCTCGCCGATCTCGCGGGTTTCTACGGCGTGCCGGTCGCCGAGCTGCTGCCCGATCCGACCCCCGAGATCCCCGTCGACCGCGGTGGCGACCAGCCCCACGTCGTCCTCGACCTCACCCAGCTCGAGGGCGTCGGCTCCGATCCGGTGTTCGAGCCGGTCTCGCGCTACGCCGCGACGATCCAGCGACAGCGCGGCGACTACAACGGCCGCGTGCTCACCGTGCGCGGGGAGGACGTGCGCACCCTGTCAGCCGTGCTCGGCATGTCGGCGGACGACTTCCTCGAGCGCCTCGAGTCCGAGGGCGTGATCCGCGCCCACTGAGGGCGGCTCAGCCCGGCTCCCCGGCGTCGTCCGACGTCCGCTCGCCGCCCGCCTCCTCGGACGCCGCCGTGGGCACCAGCGGGAGCAGGCCGCGCTGCAGCACCTCGGAGACGTCGAGCACCTCGACCTGACCGTCCTCGAGCTCGCGCTCCTGGACCTTCTGGGCGACCGCGTCCTCCAGCATCGTGGTGCAGAAGGGGCAGGCGGTCGAGATGAGGTCCGGGTCGGTGGCCAGCGCCTCGTCGATGCGCTCGATGTTGACGCGCTTGCCGATGTGCTCCTCCATCCACATGCGCGCACCGCCGGCCCCGCAGCAGAAGCCGTTGGACCGACACCGGGGCATCTCGGTCGGCTCGACGCCCGGGACGGCGTCGACGACGTGGCGCGGCGCCCCGTAGACCTCGTTGTGCCGCCCCAGGAAGCAGGGGTCGTGGTAGGTGATCCGTGCGTCCAGGCGGTTGGTCGCGACGAGGCGGCCCTCGTCGACGAGGTGGCCGAGCAGCTCCGAGTGGTGGACCACCTCGTAGTCGCCACCGATGTCCGGGTACTCGTTGCGCAGCGTGTTGAAGCAGTGCGGGCACCACGTGACGATCCTGCGCGCGCCGATCGAGTCGAGGGTCTCGACGTTGGTCTCGGCCATCATCTGGAAGAGGTACTCCATGCCGAGGCGACGCGCCGGGTCGCCGGTGCAGGTCTCGTTCGAGCCGAGCACGGCGAAGCGCACGCCGGCCTGCGTGAGCAGCTCGGCGACGGTCCGGGTGATGCGCTTGGCGCGGTCGTCGACCGAGCCCGCGCAACCGACCCAGAACAGGTACTCGACGTCGTCGTCGAGGGGCTGACCGGGGGCGACCACCGGCGGGGACGGATCCATCCCCTCCATCCACCCCTCGCGCTCCTGGGCGCCGATCCCCCACGGGTTGCCGGAGTTCTCCACGTTGCGCAGCATCGCCCCCGCCTCCTGGGGGAACGACGACTCCATCATCGCCTTGTAGCGGCGCATCCCGGCGATCATGTCGACGTGGCCGATGTCGACCGGGCACTCCTCGACGCACGCGCCGCACATCGTGCACGACCACAGGACGTCGAAGTCGATGATCGTGCCGTCCTCACCGGGCGCGTCGCCGACGAGCTTCGTCGACAGGACGTCGGCCGCCTCCTCCTCGTCCTGCTTCCCGAGGAGGTACGGACCCTTCGCGTAGAGGTGGTCGCGGAGATCGGTGACGAGCAGCTTCGGGTTGAGCGGCTTGCCGGTGTTCCA
>CAZADJ010000287.1:0-3229 GCA_964483845.1 uncultured Actinomycetota bacterium
TCGCGGAGGGGGAGGAGGTCGACCTCACGTTCGCGTGGGACGAGCCGGACCTCGATCCCGGGGAGGCCTGGTTCGGGCTGGTGGAGCTCGGATCGAGCCCGTCGGTGTCCAACGACGTCGGAGCGATCGTGGTCCGCTTGACCCGGACCGAGTAGCCGCCCCGGCCGTCCGGCGAGGCTGGCGGCAGCCGTCCCCCGTTAGAGTCGGCCCCCCCGAGCGGAGGGACGCCGTGGGCGCTGCCGAGAGTCCGGACCGCAACCTCGCACTCGAGCTCGTCCGGGTCACCGAGGCCGCCGCGCTCGCGGCGGGCCGTTGGCAGGGCCGGGGGGACAAGGAGGCCGGGGACCAGGCCGCGGTGGACGCGATGCGCCTCATGCTGTCGACCGTGCCGATGGACGGCATCGTCGTGATCGGCGAGGGGGAGAAGGACGAGGCGCCGATGCTCTACAACGGCGAGGAGATCGGCAGCGGCGACCCACCCCGGGTGGACATCGCCGTGGATCCCGTCGAGGGCACGACGCTGCTCGCCGAGGGACGGCCCGGCGCGCTCGCCGTGCTCGCGCTCGCACCGCGCGACACGATGTTCGACCCGGGGCCCTGCGTGTACATGGAGAAGCTGATCGTCGGCCCGGATGCGGTCGGCGTCATCGACCTCGACGCGCCGATCGCGGACAACCTGCACGCCGTCGCGAAGGCGAAGGGCCGGGAGGTCCGCGACCTGACGGCGGTGATGCTCGACCGCGACCGTCACGCCGACCTGAAGCGCCAGATCCGCGAGACCGGCGCCCGTCTCCAGCTCATCCAGCACGGTGACGTCTCCGCGGGCCTGCGCGCGGCCTGGCAGGAGCGCGGCGACGTCGACCTCCTCATCGGCATCGGCGGGACCCCGGAGGGCGTGCTCACCGCCTGCGGCGTCCACTGCATCGGGGGGGAGATGCTCGGCCGGCTGTGGCCGCGCGACGACGAGGAGCGGGCGGCAGCCGAGGAGCAGGGCTACGACCTCGGCCGGGTGCTCACCACCGACGATCTCGTCTCCAGCCACGACGTCTTCTTCGCCGCCACCGGGATCACCGGCGGGGGGCTCGTCGACGCGGTCACCTTCGACGGTGACGGTGCGGTCACCGAGTCGCTCGTGATGCGCTCGAAGTCCGGGACCGTGCGCGTCGTGCGTGCCCGCCACCGCCTCGAGAAGCTCCGCGAGTACGCCGCCGTGGACTACTGACCGGGTGGTGGGTGAGCACCGGCGGAGCCCGGCCGGAGTGAGCGAGCTCGGAGCTTTCGGCCGGCCCTGAACCCGGTCGCGGCTGCCGCCGGTCCGGGTGTCGGGCGCTGGACGCGTCGTCATCTACGATGCGCGCGTACCTCGTCCGCCGTCCGCGTGGTCGCCCGTGTCCGCCACACCACCGCAGCGCGGGACCGGTCCGGTGAAGATCATCCGGTCGGTGCTCGTCCTCGTCCTCCTGTACCTCTTCCTCGTCGGGGTCGGGATGCTCGAGCTCGGTATCCGGCAGTTCGGCGCCGGCTTCCAGGAGGGCCTGCTCGCCAGCGTCGACAACCCGCTCGCGGGGCTGTTCGCGGGGATCCTGGCCACCGTGCTCGTCCAGTCCTCGTCGATCTCCACCTCGACCATCGTCGGGCTGGTCGGAGCGGGGGCGCTGCCGGTGGAGTTCGCGGTGCCGATGATCATGGGCGCGAACATCGGCACCACGATCACGAACACGCTCGTCGCGCTCGGCAGCATCCGCCGCGGGGCGGAGTTCCGGCGGGCCTTCGCGGCGGCGACGATGCACGACTTCTTCAACATCATCGCGGTCGCGGTCCTGTTCCCCCTCGAGCTGCTCACGGGGGTGCTCTCACGGATCGCCACGGCGGTCGGCGGGGCCCTGGCCCGCGCCGGGGTGACGGGGGGCGAGGTCGACAGCCCCATCCGTGCGGTGGTCAAGGCAGCCGTGGAGTTGATCGAGAGCGGGCTCACCCTGGCCGTGCGTCCCGGACCGGCGCTCGGGGTCGTGCTGCTCGTCCTCGGCATCGGCCTGCTGTTCCTCACCCTGCGCTACATCACGGTGAACATGCGCCGGCTGCTCGCCGGGCGCATCGAGGAGGCGATGAACGACGTCATCGGCCGGGGGAGCGGCATCGCCGGGATCGTGATCGGGATCGTCCTGACCATCGCGGTGGTCAGCTCGTCGATCACGACCGCGATCCTCGTGCCGATGGTCGCGGCCGGGATCCTCGCCGTCCGCAACGCCTACCCGATCACCCTCGGGGCGAACATCGGGACCACGGTGACGGCGCTGCTCGCGGCGCTCGCCGTGGAGCTGCCCGAGGGGATGGTGATCGCGGTGGTCCACACCACCTTCAACCTGCTCGCGATCGCGCTGATGTACCCGGTGGCCCGGGTCCGCTACGTCCCGGTCGTGCTCGCCGAGCGACTGTCCGATCGCGCCGCAGAGCACCCGTCGCTCGTCGCGGTGTACGTGCTCGGGGTGTTCATCGTCGTGCCGCTCGCTGGCGTAGCCTTGCTGAGGTAAGGGGAGTGACAATGGTCCTGGACCGGATGTTCGGACGTGAAGAGGACGGCCTCGAGCAGGTCGAACGGCAGCTGCTGCGCATGCTCGCGGACGACCGCCACAGCTTCGACCTCGCCGCCTCGGCGCTGATCGGCGGTGCCGACCCCGAGGTGGTGGGTCCCGACCTCGCCGAGACCGACCAGCGGGTCAACGTCGCCGAGCAGGAGATCCGCCGGCAGCTCGTCGTCCACGCGAGCGTCCACCAGGCGGTCGACATCCCGACGATGCTCGTCTACATGAGCATCACCAAGGACGCGGAGCGCATCGGCGACTACGCCAAGAACGTCTTCGACCTCGCCGCCGCGGGCGCGGACTTCTCCGGCGCCGACGACCGCGACGAGCTCGTCTCCCTGTGGGAGCGGGTCTCCGGCTACATCACCGAGGCCGCCGAGACCTTCTCGGACCGCGACGAGGAGCGGGCCGCGACGCTGATCGAGCGCGGGGACGAGCTCTGCGACGACTTCGACGACCGCGTCGACCGGCTCGTCACCACCGGTGATCCCGGGTCCGAGGCGGTGCCGCGGGCGCTGCTGTACCGGCACCTGAAGCGCATCGTCGCCCACCTCATGAACCTGCTGTCCGCGGTGATCATGCCGCTGGACAAGCTCGACTTCTTCGACGAGGACCACGTCGAGCGCCGCCGCTGACCGCGGGAACGG
>CAZADJ010000288.1:0-3223 GCA_964483845.1 uncultured Actinomycetota bacterium
CCGGCGGTGATGATCAGCTCCTTCTTGCGGTCGACGATCTTGAGGTAGCCGTCCTCGTCGATCTCGCCGACGTCGCCGGTGTGCAGCCAGCCGTCCTCGTCGATCAGCTCCGCGGTCGCCTCCGGCAGGTTGAAGTAGCCGTCGACCGCGATCGGCCCGCGCACCAGCACCTCGCCGTCGTCGTCAGCGATCGCGACCTCGGTCCCAGGCAGGGGCTTGCCGACCGTCCCGATCTTGATGCCATCGGCCGGGTTCGACGTGGCCGCCCCGGTCAGCTCGGTCATGCCCCACACCTCGATCAGGGGGAGACCGAGCGCCGCGAAGAACTCGGCGACGTCGACCGGCAGGGGCGCCGCCGAGGAGACCGCGTAGTCGCAGCGGTCGAGGCCGATGCCCTCCCGGACCTTGGACAGCACCACCTTGTCGAGGAGAGCGTGCTCGATGCGGAGCAGCACGGAGGGCTGCCGACCACGTTGCTCGAGCTTCACGACCGCCGTGCCGACACGGATCGCGCGCTGGGCGAGCTTGCGCTTGGCGTCGCTCTCCTCGGCCTCGAGCTTCGCGGTGATCCCGGCCTTCACCTTCTCCCAGACCCGGGGGACACCGAAGAAGGTCTGCGGACGTGCCTCCTGGACGTACTCGACGACCTGCTTGGGGTCCGGGCAGAAGTACTGGTGCGCGACCTTCTTGGCGGCGAGGTAGACGGACAGGACCCGCTCGGCGATGTGCGCGAGCGGCAGGTACGACACCCCGGTGATGCGGTCGGGGAGTCCCAGGAACCGGTCGACCGCCTCGGCGTTGTACAGGATGTTGCGGTGGGTGATCGGCACGCCCTTCGGCGGACCGGTGGTCCCCGAGGTGTAGATCAGCGTGGCGTGGTCCGTCGGCTCGACCTGCCCCCAGAGCTCGTCGAAGCGTGTGGGATCGGACTCGTTCGCTTCACGGCCGCGCGTCATCACCTCGTCCCAGGAGACCACGTCCTCGAACTCGTCGGCGTGCTCGATGAGCACGATGGTCTCGAGGGAGGGGAGCTGGTCGCGGATCTCGAGCCACTTCTTCATGTACTCGCGGTTCTCGAGGATCGCGACCTTGGCGGCGCAGTCGTCGGCGACGTAGCGGATCTGGTCGGGGGAGAGGGTGTCGTAGAACGTGGAGGGGGTGGCGCCGGCGTGGACCGCACCCTGGTCGGCGATGATGTGCTCCGGACGGTTGGAGGCCATGATGGCGACGAAGTCACCGCGCCCCACGCCGATGTCGGCGAGGCCGAGCGTCGCCTCCGCGACCCGGTCGCGGACGTCGCGCCAGGTGTAGGTCCGCCAGCGCTCGTCCTCCTTCCACGACAGCGCCGGCGCCCCGCCGTGCCGGTCGGCGTTGCGTCGCAGGACGTCGCAGATCGTCATCTCACCGACGTCGCGGAGGATCTCCTGCCGCTCCCGCTCGACCGCTGTGCTCGTCATGGTGGGTCCCTCACGCTCGGGGGTGTCGCCCCGTGAGCATAAGCGCGGGGCCGCTCGGAGTCAGCCGCACCGTGAGGTAGGTTCGTCGGCCGACCACCGCGGCTGACCGACGACGGGGGATGGATGTCCTCAGCGCTCCGCGCGCCCCTCCGGACGCTGCTGTTGGTGGGTCTCGCATCACTCGGTCTCGTGCTCACCTCGGCCGTCGAGCGGTCCACACCCGGGGACGCCGACGGACCGGTGTCTGCGACCGATCCCACGCGCGGCGACCGGACGATCCGGTCCGCCGAGTCGGTCCGGGACGACGCGCTGCTGGCGTGGACCTCGGGAGGGCTCCTCGAGGGGGCCGTCGCGGGGGTCGCAGCGCTCGACAGCGTCGCGCACCACACCGTCGTGCGCGGTGACCGGGCCGACCTGACCGGCTCCTGGGACGCCGACGGTGAGCCGGTGGACGTGCTCGCTGACGGTTGGATCATCCCGCTGGACGCGTTCGCCATCGACCCCGGCGGGTACGCCGACTTCGTCCCGGAGGACACCGCGGCCGCGGTCGCCGGACTGGGCGACGGTGAGGCGCTGCTCGGCGCGACCTCGGCCGCGCTCCGCGGTCTCGACGCCGGCGCGACGGTCGAGGTCGGCGGCGAGCTCCTGGAGGTGGTCGACATCGTCGCCGACGTCCACGTGGGAGCAGCCGAGCTCGTCGTGGACCACGCGACCGGCGAGCGGATCGGGGTCACCCACGAGCGCTTCGTGCTGGTCCGCCCCGACGGCGACCCCGCGGCCACCGCGCGGGACGTGGCCGGCGCGCTCGCAGGCGAGCGACCGACACGCGTGTCGGCGGTCGGGGACCTCCCGTTGATCCGCCACGGGTCCGGGGTGCTGCCCCAGGCCGAGGTGAAGGAACGCTTCGGCGAGTTCTCCCTGGAAGCGACCTCGACGCGGCGGTTCCGTCCCGACCCGGGGTGGGTGGAGCAGCACATCCGGACCGAGCGGGTCCCGATCCTCGGTCGCATCACCTGTCACCGCGACTTCTTCCCCGCGGTGCGCGGTGCGCTGGCGGAGCTCGAGGACCGCGGTCTCGGGCACCTCGTCGTCAACCGCGAGTACTCCGGCTGCTGGGTCCCCCGCTTCACCGGGGCGCGTCGGACGGTCTCCCGCCACGCCTGGGGAGTGGCGATCGACTTCAACGCCGCCTCGAACCCGTACGGCGCGGAGCCGGACCAGGACCCCCGGTTGGTCGACGTCATGCAGCGGTGGGGGATGAACTGGGGCGGGGAGTGGCTCGTGCCGGACGCGATGCACTTCGAGCACGAGCGGTGGCCGGACAGCGGCTGAGTACGTGAGCGGCGGGGCCCCGCCCGGTCAGCCGCCGATGCCCTGCTGGACCTCCTCGAGGGTGAGCTCGAGCTGCTGGGCGCCGGGAGCGTCGGGCTCCGCCGGCGCGTCGAGCTGCTCGCCGGTGAGCGCCGTCCACCACCAGCGCATCCCCCGCGGCGGGGTGCGGACCCCCAGGCGCTCGAAGGGGACGTCGGTCCGGCCGAGGAAGACGATCTCGCTCACGACGTCGTGCACCGCCGCCCGCACGGTGTCGTCACGCTCGTACTCGGCGCGCAGCAGCGCCATAACGTCGCTCTTGGTCTCCGACGCGCGGTAGCGGGACGCCGACGGGTGGCCGCCGACCGCGAGACGCTTGCGGACCTTGCGCCACAGCAGGCGCTGGCGTGCGAACCAGTCCCACGCGTAGGCCGGCGGTCGAGCGCTGCGTTCCA
>CAZADJ010000289.1:0-3219 GCA_964483845.1 uncultured Actinomycetota bacterium
CCGGTGACCTCGATCTCGCGGCCGGACACGAACGGCGGGCGGCCCTCGCCGTCGGACGGGTCGTCCTCCTCCACCTCGATCGTGTAGGACCCCGGCTCGGAGATGGTGAAGGTGTGCTCCCAGGTGCCGCGCTCCGGAGCGCCGGTGGAGGCGGTCACGAAGCCCTCGTCGACGACCGTGCCGTCGGGTCCGAGCAGCCGGATGCCGAAGTTCGCCTCGAACACCCTGGCCTCGCCGCGTACGACGACCGCACCGGTGGTGACCGTCACCTCACCGGGACCGGCCGGCGGCTCGACGATGGTGATCGGCGAGAGCGCGAACGGGTCAGGCTCGATCGGCTGCGACCAGTCGAGGTGGCCCCAGAGCTCGTCGATCGGCTCGCCCTCCACCCAGAGCCGGACGGCGTCGACCGTGTCGAAGGCCGCCCCGGTGTGGGCGAGCTGCTCGGCGAAGGCGATCTCCTGGGCGGAGGCGGCGCTGTGCCCGCGGATCTCGTCCGACACGTCGACGATCAGGACCCGGTCGCTGATGTTGGTCTGGAGCACCTCGACGTCGGCCGGGGCCTCGGAGGTCAGCCCGGGATCGTGCGGGGTGCCGGTGAAGAGGAGCTGCACGGCCTCGCGCGCGACCGCCTCGGTCGGCTCGTCGAGCTCGTGCGTCTCGGGCTCCACCCAGACACCGGAGTCGTGGGCGCGGACGAAGTGGACGGTGACCTCGGACGTACCCTCGACGGGATCGTCGGCCCGCTCGTCGGTGTCGGGTCCGTCGGCGTCGTCCGCGTCCTCGGCCTCGCCGGAGTCGACCGTGGGCGTGCGGTCCGGCTCGTCGGGCTCGGCGATGCCGGTCGGGGCGCCGCAGGCCGTCGTGAGCAGCCCGAGCGTCAGGAGCAGGACGAGCAGGTGGCGTAGCCGCGACATCGATCTCCCTGTTCCGAACGGCCGCCGGTCCGCGGCCTCTCACCCCGTCAGACGCGGGACTCCCCCGGAAGGTTGCGTCGCACGGCTACACGAGCGGTGCGTGGAAGTAGGTGTTGCGGCGCACGATCAGTCCGTCCCGGAGGGTGAAGAAGTCCGCGAAGCGCAGGTGCACCTCCGTGCCGTCGCGCAACGAGCCGGCGAACGCACCCTCGACCGCGACGTGGTCCCCGTCGACGACGAGCCCGTCGACCGTGTGGACGCCCTCCTCGATCACCCGCTCGTCCTCGTAGAAGGCACGGAAGGCGGCCATGCCCTCCAGCGGCTCGTAGCCGGGACGGTCGTAGACGACGTCGTCGGCGAACAGCGCGTACATCGCCTCGAGGTCGCCACCGTCGACCAGCTCGTAGTAGCGGCGGACCCGGTCAGCGTTGCCCGTGGTCATCACGGCCCCCTCCCTCGTGCTCGGCGGCGCGGCGCTCCCGGGCCGCGGCGAGGCGGGACTCGGCGAGCTCGTCGGCGGCCTCGACCGTCGTGATCCCCCGATCGTCGGCCCGACGGAGCACCTCACCGACGCGGTCGCCGAGGGCGAGGCAGCGCTCCCGGGCGCGCTCGAGGGGGTCACCCGCGCGCTCGACGTCGAGGAGGATCACCCCGCCGGCGTTGGCGACGTAGTCCGGCGCGTAGACGATGCCCGCCTCGCGCAGCGACGCCGCGTGACGGCGCTCGGCGAGGATGTTGTTCGCCGCCCCGGCGACGATGCGGCACTTCAGCGTCGGCAGGGTGGCGTCGTCGATCACCCCGCCGGCTGCGCACGGGGCGAGCACGTCACACGGGGTCGCGACGATCGCGTCGGGCTCGACCACCGCGCCGTCGACCTCGTCGGCGACGGCCTCCGCGCGGGCACGGTCAACGTCGGCGAGGGCGAGCTCCGCGCCGGCCTCGGCCAGGTACCGGGCCAGTGCCCCACCGACGTGCCCCACCCCCTGGACCGCGACCCGGACGCCGTCGAGGTCGTCCGATCCGTCCACGTGCTCCAGGCAGGCATGGATCGCCGCGAACGTCCCCAGCGCGGTGAACGGGGAGGGGTCCTCCCCCACGCAGGAGACCGGGTCCGCCTCGGTGCCGATGGTCCGCAGGTCGTCCTGCGTCGTCCCCATGTCGATCCCGGGGATGTAGCGCCCGCCGAGCGTGGCCACGAGCCGGCCGAAGGCGCGGAGCAGCGCCTCGGTCTTGTCGGTCGTCGGGTCGGCGACGATGACGCTCTTGCCGCCGCCCAGGCCGATGTCCGCCGCGGCGAACTTGTAGGTCATCGCCCGGGCGAGCCGCAGGACGTCGGCCAGGGCGTCCTCCTCGGACGGGTAGGGACGCATCCGCACCCCACCGAGCGACGGTCCCAGGGTGGTGTCGTGGATGGCGATGATCGCACGCAGGCCGGTGCCACGGTCGTGACCGAACACGACCTGCTCGTAGCCCTCGGGGACCATCGCCTCGAACACGCCCATCGTCGCGGCCCTCCCGCCGGTCTCCACCCCATTCTGCCGGCCGGGGAACGCCCTGACAGCGCCGGCTTCCTATCCTCGCCTGCACGCGACGCAGGAGACAGCGTGGACATCGTCGACTCGCTCCGCCGGTACTGGGACGTGGACGCCGAGACCTACGACCACGCCGCGAGCCACGGGTTCGGCAGCTCCACGGAGCGCGCCGCGTGGACGGCCGCGCTCGAGGAGGTGCTGCCATCCGCCCCGTGCACCGTGCTCGACGTCGGCGCGGGCACCGGCTTCCTCAGCCTCCTCGTCGCCCGGCTCGGCCACGACGTCACCGCCCTCGACGTCTCCCGGGGGATGCTCGACCGGCTCACGACGAAGGCCGGTGCCGCGGGCCTCGACATCCGCCTCGTGGAGGGACCGGCCGACGAGCCGCCGGACGGCCCGTTCGACGCCGTCATCGAGCGCCACGCCCTGTGGACGCTGCCGGACCCCCGCGGGGCACTCGACGCCTGGCGGCGGGTCGCGCCGGACGGTCGGCTCGCGCTCTTCGAGGGCCTGTGGGGCGAGGCCGATCCGGCCGAGGTGCGCCGCGCCCGCCTCCGGGACCTCGCCCGGCGGCTGCGTCGCGAGCCGAGCCACCACCACCGTGAGTACGACCCGGCCGTGAGGGACGCGCTCCCGCTCGGCCGGGGCACGCACCCCGACGACGTCATCGATCTGGTCGCGGCGTCCGACTGGGGCGAGCCGTCCCTCCGGCGCCTCCGCGACGTCGAGTGGGCGCGCCTGCTGGCCGTGCCGCCGGCGAGACGGCCGCT
>CAZADJ010000290.1:0-3180 GCA_964483845.1 uncultured Actinomycetota bacterium
GTGAGTCTCGTGGGGCCGCTCCTGCTGGGAGCGTTCATCTTCTGCGTCGGGGTGTACGGGGTGATCGCCCGGCGCAACTCGGTGCTCGTGCTGATGAGCCTCGAGCTGATGCTGAACGCCGTGAACGTGAACTTCGTCGCGTTCCACCTCGTCCACCACGGCACCGACCCGTTCGCCACCGGGCCGGTGTTCGCGCTGTTCGTGATCACCGTGGCCGCGGCCGAGGTCGGTGTGGGCCTGGCGATCGTGCTGAACATGTTCCGCAACCGCGCGTCGGTCAACGTCGACGACGCCGACCTGATGCGGTGGTGAGCGGATGATGTCCTCAAGTAGCGACAGCGGTAGGACACCGGACGTGTCCTCAGGTAGCGACAGCGGTAGGACACCGGACGTGTCCTCAGGTAGCGACAGCGGTAGGACACCGGGCGTGTCCGCAAGTAGCACAGCGGTAGGACACCGGCCATGACCTTCGTCTTCGAGAACGCGTGGCTGATCCCGGTGCTCCCGCTGCTGGCGGCCGGGGCGATCGCCGCGCTCGGGAGACGGCTGCCGTGGCGCGGCGCCGAGATCGCGATCGGCGTGATGGCGTTCTCCTGCCTCCACGCGCTGATCATCGGGGTCGCCACCTTCGTGGACGCCCCGGTCGACCTGCCCCTGGAGCGGTCGTTCGCGTGGGCGCCGCTCGGCGAGGGCTACTCGATCGAGATGGGGATGCTCGTCGACGGCCTGACCGCGATGATGTTCGTGCTCGTCACCCTCGTCTCGCTGCTCGTGTTCGTCTACGCGCGCGAGTACATGGAGCAGGAACCGCGCTTCACCTACTTCTTCACCATGCTGTCGCTGTTCGCGGCGTCGATGCTCGTGCTCGTCATCGCCAGCTCGACGCTGCTCGCGCTGATCGGCTGGGAGCTCGTCGGGGTCTGCTCGTACCTCCTCATCGGCTTCTACTGGGAGGAGAAGCCGAACCAGGACGCGGCGAACAAGGCGTTCCTCGTCACGAAGTTCGCCGACATCGGACTGGTCGTCGGCGTCATCGCGCTGTTCGCCGGGGTCGGGACGTTCAACATCACCGAGACGGTCGAGGCCGCGGCGGCCGGACAGATCGACCAGGGGCTGGCGGTCTTCGGCGCGCTCATGATCTTCCTGGCCGCCGTCGGCAAGTCCGGTCAGTTCCCGCTGCACGTCTGGCTGCCCGACGCGATGGCCGGCCCGACCCCGGTCTCGGCGCTGATCCACGCGGCGACGATGGTGACCGCCGGTGTCTTCCTCGTCGCACGGCTGTACCCGGTCTTCGCCCAATCGATCGTGGTCATGACGATCGTCGCGGTGATCGGGACGATCACGCTGGTCGTCGCCGGGCTGATCGCGCTCGTGCAGGACGACATCAAGCGGGTGCTCGCCTACTCGACCGTCAGCCAGCTCGGCTACATGATGGCCGCGCTCGGGGTCGGCGGGTACACGGCCGGGATCTTCCACCTCTTCACCCACGGGTTCTTCAAGGCGCTGCTGTTCCTCGGGGCAGGGGCGCTGGGTCACGCCGTGCACAGCTACTCGATGTCCAAGATGGGCGGGATGCGCGAGGACATGCCGGTGACGTTCTGGACCTTCGTGATCGCGTCGCTCGCGCTGGCCGGGTTCCCGCTCACCGCCGGGTTCTTCTCCAAGGACGAGGTCCTGGCGTCCGGGCTGCTCTGGGGCGGCGAGGGCTTCCTCGTCGGCTACGCGGTGTTCGGGCTCGGGCTGCTCGCGGCGTTCGTCACCGCCTTCTACATGGGTCGGGCGGTGTTCCTCATCTTCTGGGGCGAGCTGCGCACCGCCGACGCGCACCCGCACGACCCCGGGCGGTTCATGACCGTGCCGATGCTCGTGCTCGCCGCCGGCTCGCTGCTCATCGGGTGGATCGGCTCGCCCCTGTTCGGGGAGCGCGGGTTCGAGGCCTGGACCGCGACCCCCGTGCTCGAGGAGCTCGACTACCCGTTCGGTGACGGGATCCACGTGCTCCACGGCGCGCCCGAGCTCAACCTCAAGCTGATCCTGCTCGGCTTGACCGCGCTTGTGATCGTCACGGCGGCCGCGTGGCTCGCCTTCCGCCTCTACGGGGATGGGGAGCCCGAGCGCGATCCGACCCTGCACATGGGCGTCTTCTCGACGGCGCTCGAGAACAAACTGTGGCTCGACGACGCGGGCTACCGGGGGATCGTCGTCCCCGTCCGCGACCGGCTCGCGCCCGGCGCCTACCGCTTCGACCAGTCGGTGATCGAGACCGTGGTACGCGGCACCGCCGGGGCGACTCGTCGGGTCGCGGACACGACCTACGCGACCGTGGACCAGAAGGTGATCGACGGCGCGGTCCACGGCAGCGCCTTCTCCGCCGCCTGGTGGAGCGAGAAGCTGCGCTGGATCCAGTCCGGCAACGTCCAGCGCTACGCCGGCGCGATGTTCGCCGGCGTGGTGATCCTCGTCCTCATCTTCGCGTCGTCGTGAGGACCAGGACCATGACCCGACCCCGCGTGGAGTCCCAGGAGGAACGATGAGCTGGAGCGAACTCGCGATCACCCTCGCGCTCGCGATCCCGCTGCTCGGCGCCGCCGGCATCGCCGTGATGCCCTCGAGCGCCGACCGGGCGATCCGCTGGGCGGCGGTCGTCGTCACCGGTGCCGCGTTCGCGGTCGTCGTCGCGCTCACCATCGGGTTCGACTTCGCCGCCGCCGGGCAGCTGCAGTACGAGCTCCGCATCGGCTGGATCGAGGCGATCGGCAACCACTACCACGTCGCGGCCGACGGGATCTCGCTGCCGCTGTTCTTCCTCACCTACCTGCTGACGTTCCTGTGCGCGATCTACACGCTCGGGCACATGCCGGAGCCGGGGAAGCCGAAGGGCTTCCTCGCGCTGATGCTGGTGCTGCAGGTCGGGATGGCCGGCACGTTCGTCGCGTTCGACCTCATCCTGTTCTTCATCTTCTGGGAGCTGGTGCTGGTCCCGATGTACTTCATGATCGGGATCTGGGGCGGCCCGCGCCGTGAGTACGCCTCGATCAAGTTCTTCCTGTACACGCTGCTCGGCTCGGTGTTCATGCTGGTCGCGTTCATCGCGGTGTTCTTCCAGGCCGGCGTGATCGGGCTCGCCGAGCCCTGGTCGATCCCGGCCCTGTCCGAGGCCGCCGGGCTCGACGCGACGCG
>CAZADJ010000291.1:0-3177 GCA_964483845.1 uncultured Actinomycetota bacterium
CGAGGGCTCACGGAACGGTGGCGACTCCGCTCCGACGATGCGCACCCCCGGGATGCGGGTCTCCAGCCGGACGGGCAGCGTCGCGATGACCTCCGGACCACCTCCGAGGAGGTAGTGCCCGAGCCCCGGTTCCACCCCGCGCCGCATGACGTCGAGCATCAGGTCCGGTCCGTACACCCGGTCCTCGACCGCCGTGAACCCGAGCCTCCGCGCCACCCAGACCAGCGGCATACCGTCCATCAGGTTCAGGTCACCCTGGTCCACGATCGAGGCGAACTCCGGGTCCCGGTAGGCGAGGGACAGCGTGTACGCGTTGCAGAGGTGGACCGCGCTCGATCTCCGCTGGACGGCGGCCCCGACGATCAGGTCAGCGGCCCGGTCCGGCCCCACGGCGTCGACACGGACCCCGCAGAGACGGTAGGCGGGCCGGCCGTCGTCCGCCGGGACGGAGCCGTGATCTCGTGCCGTGGAGGGGGTCAACGAACCGAGACGTGGTCCGGTGTCCGCGTGGGGACCACCCTGGATCTGGGCACGGCGCCACCTCGTGTGCGCATCCGATGTCCCCCAGGATCCCATGACGGGCGCATGGGCGCTCGACGCTAGCACAGGGGTCGCACACGCATCCGCACGGTCACGGCGGGAGGGTGGACCACCCGGGGTGCCGTGCGTCGCTCACCCGTCGTCGCGCAGCTGGTGGTCCTCGGCCACGAGGGAGAGCCATCCGCCCGGGTCGTTCGTCGGCACGCGTCTGCCGTGCCGGTAGACGGTGCGGAGGACCGGGCAACCCGGTTTGCGGACCGCCCGGAACCACACGCGCTCAGCGACGACCTGGGGTTGGACGACCGCCTTGGCCACGGCCCACGCTTCGACGCTGAGCATCGACCGTCGGTCCCACTCGCCGCGCAGGGCCGCACGGGCCCCGCGCAGCGCCGCGGCACCTCCTCGTCCGAGGCGTCCGGCCATGCGCTCCGCACCGGCCCAGTCCTCCTCCAGCAGCTCGAGCACGTCCTTGGCCGCGATGCCGTCCCAGTCCGGCCGTCCGCCGCGGCCCATGCCGTTCAGCACGAGCTTCAACAGCCCCTCCGCCCCGGGGCGCAGCGCCCGGAACCCCCGGTCGTCCAGGCGCGTGAGGGCCAGGACGTCCTCGGCGTGGAACTGGACCGAACCCCGGAACGTCGCCCCCGCCTTCACCTCGAGCTGCAGGAGGTCGGGACCGCCGTCGAGGAGGACGAAGTGGTTGGCCGTGCGGGGGATGTGACGGCAGGTGAAGGAGGGCCCGAGGTCCCCGGTCCGGGCCCAGTCGTGGAACGCGCCCTCGATGAGGCCCCACGCGGGTCGCGGCGCGACCGAGTCGACGTCCCCGGTACCGAGCAGCGCGGAGTCCGCGTTCTTCCAGACGGCCCAGTGAGGGGTGCGTTCGGTGAGCTGCCGGAGGAGCGGCAACCACAGCTCGCCTCGTTCGCCGCTCGGCGGCGTGGGCCCCTGCCCGGAACCGGGATCCGTTCCATCGTCCATGACCGGAACGGTACGCAACGCCGTCGGGCGGCGCACGGCTCGTGGGGGTGGGGCCGCTGCGCGTAGAGTCGGCCCACGAGACGTCGACGGTGCGAGGGTGACCATGGATCTCGGTCTGACCGGACAGGTGGCGGTCGTCACCGGTGGAGGCAGCGGCATCGGGGCATCGGTCGCCCGCGGGTTCGGCGCCGCCGGGGCCCGCGTCGTGGTGCACTTCCACCGCAGCCGGGAGGGGGCTGAGACGGTCGCCCGCGAGATCGAGGACGCCGGTGGTGAGGCGCTCGTCCGGCAGGCCGACCTCACCGACCGGACGGCGAGCGACGAGCTGTTCGCGGGCATCGTCGCCGAGACCGACCGGATCGACGTGCTCGTGAACAACACCGGCAGCCTCGTGGAGCGCTCGCCGGTCACGGAGATCAGCGACGATCTGTACGACGCCCACATGGAGGTGAACTTCGGCTCCACCTTCCGCGCCTGCCGCGGTGTCGTGCCCGCGATGGGGTCCGGGGGTGCGATCATCAACATCACCTCGATCGCGGCCCGCAACGGGGGAGGACGGGGATCGTCCCTGTACTGCGCGGGCAAGGGCGCGGTGAGCTCGTTCACGCGTGCGCTGGCCAAGGAGCTCGCGCCCGACGGGATCCGGGTGAACGCGATCTCGCCCGGCATCATCGACACCCAGTTCCACGAGGTCACGCCGCGTGATGCCTTCGACGCGATGGTCTCGGCGATCCCCCTCGGCCGCGCCGGCCAGCCCGACGAGATCATCGGCCCGGCGCTGTTCCTCGCCTCCGGGGCGATGAGCAGCTTCGTCACCGGGCACGTGCTCGAGGTCAACGGCGGCCACGTCATGGGATGAGCTGACGTGCGCGTACTCCACTACCACCCGAGAGCGGCGGTCGGCGACGGGGGGATCAGCCGCTCGCTCCGCGCCCTGTCACGGGCGCTGGTCGAGGTCGGTGTCGAGGTCACCATCGTCCACGACGAGCCGGGGCCGTTCGCCGAGGCCGCGGACGGCGTCCGCTGGTCGCGGCTCCGCCACCGTGGGACGGCCAGGTGGCGGTTCCCCGTCGGTCTGGACGCGAGCCTCCGGGACGTCGACGTCGTCACCCTCCACTCGGCCTGGACCGCGCACAACGCCCGGGCGGCCGCGGCCGCGCGCCGCGCCGGCGTCCCGTACGTGATCGCGCCCCGGGGCGCGTACGACCCGTCGATACGGTCCCGCCGCCGCCTGCTGCGACGCGTGTGGTGGGCGACCGTGGAGCGACCGGTCGTGACCGGAGCCCGGGCCGCGCACGTCTTCTTCCGCTCGCAGGAGGATCACCTGCGCGCTCTCGGCTTCACCGGCCCGCTGATCGTCGCGCCGAACGGGGTCTCCATCCCGGCCGGGGTGCGCTGGGACGGCGGATCGGGCGGGTACCTGCTCTTCCTCGGCCGCTACGACCCGGAGCACAAGGGCCTCGACCTCCTCGTGCGTGCGGTCGCGCTCCTCGAGTCCGACGACCGGCCGCAGGTACGACTGCACGGCTCGGACTGGCAGGGCGGCAAGCAGGTGGTCGCGGACATGGTCGCCGAGCTCGGCCTCGACCCCTGGGTCGAGGTTGGAGGTCACCTCTCCGGCGAGGACAAGTGGCGCGCGCTCACCCGTGCCCGCGGCCTCGT
>CAZADJ010000292.1:0-3176 GCA_964483845.1 uncultured Actinomycetota bacterium
TTATCTATTTTCTATTGACTTCGGTCCCCGATCGTCCCTACGGTCACCTCGGGCGTCGAGTTGGGGACCGGTGACGAACCGACCGTTGACACGGGCGGAGTGGGTCGACGGGCAGCTGCGTGCCGCGATCCTCAACGGTGACCTCGAGCCGGGTGAGAAGCTCAGGACCGAGGAGCTGGCCGAGCACTGGTCGGTGAGCCCCACCCCGCTGCGCGAGACCTACCAGCGGCTCGCCGCCGAGGGCCTCGTCGAGCTCGTACCCCAGCGCGGCGCACGCGTCGCCGACGTCTCGATGGACGACGCGCTCGAGATCTACGACCTGCGCCAGCTCCTCGAGCCGTACGCGCTCCGTCTGTCGCTCGAGGAGATCGACGACGGGTTGCGGGAGCGGATCCGCGAGACCTTCGGTCCGCTCCGGACGCGGCTCGAGAACCACGACGGGGACCTCGCCGCGCTCGAGGCCGTGCACCGCGAGTTCCACATGACCCTGCTCTCGCGCTGCGGGTCCGCGTGGCTGCTGCGGATCATCCGGATCCTGCAGGACCACTCGGTGCGCTACCGGCTCCTGTCGATCGAGCCGCGCGGCGGTCTCGACGAGGTGCTCGTCGAGCACGAGGAGCTCCTCGCGGCCTGCCTCGCCGGCGACCTCGACGTCGCCGCGCAGCGCCTCCACGACCACCTGCAGCTGACCATCGACTCGCTCGCCGGCGAGATCGCCGACCTCGACCCGTCCCCCGATGCGGGTCGCACCGAGGAGGTACCGACATGAGGTACACGAGATGGTGGATCGCCCTGATCGCGATCCTGGCACTGCTCGCGACCGGCTGCGGGCTCGCCGAGGAGGGCGACGACGCCGCCGATCCCCAGGACGACGACGTCGAGACGCCGGACGCCCCCGACGAGGACGCGGAGCCGATCCTGATCGGTGCGGCCCTGCCGCTGACCGGCGCGTTCGCCGACACCGGCGTGTTCGTGCGCGACGGCTACGAGCGGTGGGTGGAGCACACCAACGACGAGGGCGGGCTGCTGGGCAGACCGGTCGAGCTGACCGTCCTCGACGACACCTCCGACCCCGGACGCGCCTCGGCGCTGCTGGAGCGGCTGATCACCCAGGAGGACGTCGACCTGGTCCTCGGCGGCTACCCGGGGTCCTCGGCAGCGGCGCAGATGGCCGTCGCCGAGCAGCACGGGAAGGTGTACGTCTCGATGGGCGGGCACATGGCCTCGTTCGAGCAGGGCTTCACCTACTCGTTCGGCGCGCCGCCGCTGATGGGCGAGTGGTGGTACCAGGGCTTCTTCGACTACCTCGAGACGCTGCCCGAGGACGAGCGACCGTCATCGGCCGCGATGATCACCATCAACAACCCGGTCGGCGCCGCGGTGCGCGACGGCGCGACCGAGGACCTCGAACGGCTCGGCATCGAGCTGGTGATGGACGAGCTCTACGACGTGCCGCTGGCCGAGGCGGAGAGCCTCGTCGGCGAGGCGCAGCGTTCGGGCGCGGAGCTGTTCATCTCGAACTCGTTCTTCCCCGACGGGGTGGTGTCGATCCGGGCCGTGCACGCGGTCGGCTACGAGCCGCTGGCGATCCTGCAGGGGATCGGGACGCTGATCCCCTCCTGGGAGGAGGAGCTGGGTGAGGAGGGCAACCACATCATCTCCGGCACCGCGATGCACCCGGACCTGCCCTTCGAGGGCATCGACCTGGTGAACGAGATGGCCGAGGAGGACTACGGCACCCCCAGCGCGCCGATCTACTTCCAGTTCGGGGCGACCTGGGCGCAGGTGCTGTTCGAGGCGGTCGAGGGGGCCGGGAGCCTCGACGACGACGAGGTCCGCGACTGGCTGCGGGAGAACGAGGTGTCCACGCTCGGCGGGGACCTCAGCTTCGACGAGCGGGGCCTGCCCGAGCCGTACTCCTACGTCACGCAGGTGATCGACGGCGCCCCCGAGCTGGTCTGGCCGCCCGAGGTCGCGACGACCGACCTCGTCTACCCGTTCCCCTGGGAGTAACCGTGACGTGACCGACCCAGCCGACCGAGCCCCCGGTCGCGTGGAGCTACCCCCGTGCTCCGCGCGGCCGGGCTCCTCCCCGGGAGGCTGACCCGGTGGAGGGCGCGCTCGTCCAGGCGGCGGTGACGGGCCTCCTCGTCGGGATGGCCTACGCGATCCTCGGGGTGGGGTTCAGTCTGACCTGGGGGGCCACCGGGATCATCAACGCCGCCCACGGGGTCCTGGCCGTGTTCGGCGCCTACGTCGGCTACTACACCTGGTCACGTCTCGGTCTCGACCCGTTGCTCGCGATCGTCGCGATCGTCCCGCTGTTCTTCGCGCTCGGCATCGTCTTCTACGGGGTGCTGATCCGCCCGTTGAAGCGGCGCGTCCGCCACGCCGCGCTCGCCTCGGTCGTGCTCACCCTGGGCGTCGCGATCATCGTCGAGAACGTCCTCGCCCTGGCGTTCACCGCCGACCCGCGCCTGACGCGGCCCTCGTACGTGCTCACGACCTTCCGGCCCTTCGGGCTCGTCGTGCCCGGGGGCCGCGCGATCGCGGCGGTGCTCTCGGCGGCCGTGCTCGTCACCGTCGCAGGCTTCCTCTACCGCACGTACTCGGGTCGTGCCGTCCGGGCGGTCGAGCAGGACCCGGAGGGGGCGGCGCTGTCGGGCATCGACGTCCGGCGGGTCAACGCGCTGACCTACGGGGTCGCGTTCGTCACCGCCGGCCTGGCCGGGCTCGCGATGTCGTTCATCTTCCCGTTCGCCCCCGACGTGCACATCGAGTGGCTCGTCGTCATCTTCCTCGTCGTCATCCTCGGCGGGGTCGGCAGCGTGCTCGGGGTCACCGTCGCCGGGCTGCTCGCCGGGATGATCGTCGCCTTCTCGACGCTGTTCATCGCGTTCGCCTGGGTGAACCTCGTGCTGTTCGCCGTGCTGATCCTGACGCTCATGGTCCGCCCGAGCGGGCTGTTCGCACGATGAGCACCGCGACGTCGCCGACGAACCGTGGCCCCGGGACCGGGTCGACCCACGAGGTTGCCGACCGGCACGTGTGGATCGCGATCGGCGTGGGAGCGATCGGCGTCGGGCTGCTGCCGTTCACCGGCATGAGCGTCTACATGATGCACGTCGGCTTCCTGGTGCTGTTCCACGCCGCGCTCGCCGTGGCCTGGAACATCC
>CAZADJ010000293.1:0-3174 GCA_964483845.1 uncultured Actinomycetota bacterium
GGTCTCGCGCTCGCCGAGGGTGCTCATCGCTGGCCCGTCCGCCGCCTGCCGCCTCGGCGGGGATGCTACAGGCCGGCTCGGGCGGTCCGGCGGCGGGTCACACGCCTGCGGTGACGACGGCACCGGCGGTCGCGGCCACCGGAGGTCCGTGGACGAGGTCGATCGTGAGAGGCGTCTCACCGCCGTCTCACGGAGCTCTCGCCCCCACCGGCGACACTCGTGGCCCGGGGCGGCCGGATGACGCCGGTCGTGCTGCACGCGAAGATGGGCCGAGCACCCGAAGGACGGCGGAGGATGACCACGAGCACGATCCCGTCCACGTGGCCCCGCCGGGGAGCGGGCCACGGATGAGCGACGTCACCGCGGGGGGCGGACCGGCGGCGGGCGAGACCGCCGCGGCGGACGCCACCGCGCCGGCGACCACCGGGCTTCGCGCGGCGGACACGGCCCCCATCACCCCGGTCGATGACGGCGCCGAGCGGCCCGGCCCCCACCCCTCGGCGCCCGAGCCGTCGCGTCGCCGGCTGTCGGGGCTCCGTGCCCGGATACTCGCCGCGTTCCTGTCCATCCTGCTCGTCACCGTGGTCGGCTCGCTCGTGATCGGCCGTCAGCTCCTCCTCGACCGGGTGAACGACCGCATCGACGAGCAGCTCGTGCAGGAGGTCGAGGAGCTGCGTCGGCTGGCCGACGGCATCGACCCGGCGACCGGGGAGCCGTTCGGACCGGACGTCGAGCGGCTGTTCGCGGTGTTCCTCGACCGCAACATCCCCGAGCGCAACGAGATGCTCCTCGCGTTCGTCGACGGCGAGCTGGTCCAGCGCACCCAGGGCCGGCCCTCGCTGGCGGAGGTCGACGCCGGGGAGTTCGCGCCGTGGGCGACGGTGACCGGGACCGAGCGCGGGACGGTCGCGACCCCGGTCGGCGAGGTCGACCTCGTCGCGGTGCCGCTCCGCGACGCCGACGGCTCCAACGGCACCTTCATCGTCGCCGTCTCCCGGACGGCGGCCATCGACGACCTCTCCGGCGTGCTGCGCACCCTGGCGTGGGCCGGGCTGATCACGCTGGCGCTCGGCGCGCTGCTGGCGTGGCACCTCGCCGACGGCATCGTGCGGCCGGTCCGCCGGCTCACCGACACTGCTCGCTCGATCGGGGAGAGCAACCTCGACCGCCGCATCGAGGTCGACACCGACGACGAGCTGGGCACCCTGGCGGCGACGATCAACGGCATGCTCGACCGCCTCGAGGCCGCCTTCGAGACCCAGCGCCAGTTCATCGATGAGGCCGGCCACGAGCTCAAGACCCCGCTCACCGCCGTGCGCGGCCACCTCGAGGTCATGGGCGACGACCCCGACGACCGGGCGCGCACGCTCACGCTGGTCTTCGACGAGATCGACCGCATGGCGCGGATCGTCAGTGACCTGCTGCTGCTCGCCAAGGCGGAGCACCCGGACTTCCTCCAGCCCGCGAGCGTGGACGCGGGAGCGCTGCTGCGGGACGCGCTCGACAAGGCCCGCGGTCTGGGCGACCGTGACTGGGAGCTGACAGCGGCGCCCCGGGTCAGCGTCCGCGCCGACCGCCAGCGGCTCACCCAGGCGCTGCTGCAGCTGGCACAGAACGCCGTCCAGCACACCGGGGAGGGGGCGCGCATCGAGCTCGGCGGGAGGGTGCGCGGCGGAGCGCTCGAGCTGTGGGTGCGCGACGAGGGCGAGGGCATCCCCGAGGAGGAGCAGGAGCGCGTCTTCGAGCGCTTCCACCGCTCCGGTGACCGCGCCCGGCGCTCCGACGGGGCCGGGCTCGGCCTCGCGATCGTCCGCGCGATCGCCGAGGCCCACGACGGGAGCGTGCACGTGACGAGCCGTCCGGGGCGGGGGTCGACCTTCCATCTCGTGCTGCCGGTGCGGGATGGCGGGGGCTGACGTGACGCACATCCTGATCGCCGAGGACGAGGAGCGCATCGCCTCCTTCGTCGAGAAGGGACTGCGCGCGAACGGCTACGCGACGACGGTCGTCGGCGACGGGCAGCACGCCCTCACGCTCGCGAGGACGGGCGACTTCGACCTCATGATCCTGGACCTCGGACTGCCGCGGAGGGACGGGCTGTCGGTCCTCCGCGAGATCCGCAGCACGGACCTGTCCCTCCCGGTCGTGATCCTGACCGCCCGCGACGGCGTCGAGGACACGGTCGACGGGTTCGAGAGCGGCGCCGATGACTACCTCACGAAGCCGTTCAGCTTCGCCGAGCTGCTCGCCCGCATCCGTGCCCGCCTGCGCCCCGGGCAAGGCGACACGGTGACGCTCCGGGTCGGTGATGCGGAGCTGGACCTGCGCCGCCGGACCGTGCGCGTGGACGAGCGCGAGATCGAGCTGTCCGCCCGCGAGTTCGCGCTCGCGGAGACGTTCTTCCGCCACCCCGGCCAGGTCCTCAGCCGCTCGCAGCTTCTCGACCAGGTCTGGGGCTACGACCACGACCCCGGCTCGAACGTCGTCGACGTCTACGTCGGCTACCTCCGCCGCAAGCTCGGCGACGACGCGATCGCGACGGTCCGGGGGATGGGCTACCGCTTCGATCTCGGAGCGGACGGGGCTCGCGCCGACGGGACCGGATGAGCGTTCCCTCATCTCGGACTCATCCCCAGCTCGTGAGCCCGCGGCACGCTCGGGTCGTGGACGGATCCGTGCTCCGAGACCCGCCCGGCCCGTCGGCGACCGACGCGGCCGGTCCCGGCGCTGCACCCGCCGACCGGGTGGTGGCCGACCCGGCGCTGCCGGCGGTGGCCGACCTCCTCGGGCCGCGGGCCGCCGAGCGGCTGGACGCCGGCCCGGCCGAGGGGCACGTGCGCTCCGCCCGTCCCAGACACGTCACCTACCGGCCGGAGCACGGGCTTCTGGTGCGCTACGACGCCGAGGTGGAGGGGCCCGACGGTGCCGTGGCCACCGAGCGGCTCATCGCCGCCTGCGGGGATCTCCGTCCCGAGGGGATCCACCCGACCGGCGGGGTCGCGGTGTGGCGCATGGTCGACGACCCCGCCCTGCCGGGCCTCCGCTCCGCGCTCGACGCCGCGACCGTCGGGGACCTCCTCACGTCGCTCGGGGCCCCCGGCCCGGTCCGCCTCCGCCTGCGCGTGCACCGGCCGCTGCGCCGCGCTCTCGTCGAGGTCACCACGCCCGGAGCCC
>CAZADJ010000294.1:0-3169 GCA_964483845.1 uncultured Actinomycetota bacterium
CCGTGCGCGAGCGCGACACCCGTCGACGGGATCGGTCGTCCCTGCAGCCGCTGGGCGGCCATCGTGGCGCCGACGCCCGCGGCGACGAGGAACAGGATGAGGGCGGTGGTCAGCATCTCGACGCTCCTTCTAACACTAAGTATGATTGACGATAGAGAGGGGGGCGGTCCGGGTCAAGCGCGGGTGTCGGCACCCCTCCGTAGGATGGACAGCTATCGGTACCCGGGGCCGTGGAGCGACGCGCAGGAGGCACCGCGATGGACGATCCGGTCGCGCCCACGACGTCTGAACCGGGCCAGCTCGCCGCGCTCTGCCACCTCGCTGACGACAACCGGCGTCGCCTCTACGACCTCGTCACCGCGGCCGACGAGCCGGTCTCACGCGACGACGCCAGCGCTGCGCTCGACCTGGACCGCTCGTTGGTCGCCTACCACCTCGACAAGCTCGTCGACGCCGGGCTGCTCACGGCCTCGTTCGCCCGACCCGACGGGCGGGGTGGTCCCGGCGCGGGACGCCCTGCCAAGCACTACGAGCGGGGCGACCGCGAGTTCGCGGTGAGCGTCCCGCCGCGTAGCTACCTGCTCGCGGCGGAGCTGCTGGCGCGCGCCGCCGACGCGGACCCGACCGGCACGGTCACGTCCGCGCTCGAGCGGGCGGCGACGGAGATCGGCCGCGAGCTCGCCGAGGACGGTGGGCTGGGGGACGACCATCTGACGGCGTGTCTGACACGGCTCGGCTTCGAACCCTACGACGACGAAGGAGTGACACGGCTGGGCAACTGCCCCTTCCGACGACTGGCGCGTGAGCACACCGAGCTGATCTGCGGCATGAACCTCGCCCTCCTCCGCGGGCTCGCCGCTGCGCTCGGGCACGCTGGCCGGCCGCGGCTGGACCCGGCCCCAGGCCGCTGCTGCGTCGCGTTCGACGGACACCACTAGTTGCGGGCCGCGCCGGGCCAGCATCCGGCGCTTCTCAAAGCGTGGTCCTTACCGTACGCTGCGTAGTATCACGTCCTGGAGGACACCGATGCCGATCGGGTGGCGGTCACGCCGCGGAGGGCCCGGACGGCTCGATGAGCACGTCGAGCGCATCAACGAGATCGCGAACGGGCTGGTGGCCGTCTCGTTGGCGATGCAGGCCGAGGAGCCCGAGACGGCCCGGCGCACGGCGGACGAGACCCTCTGGCAGGCCTCGGAGTTGCTCACCGAGGCGGTCGCGCAGGCAGAGGCCAGGGCCCGACGCCGGCGGACCGTGAGTCGGGTCGCGACCGCCACCGTGGCCGTGACGGCGGCCGCGGCGATCGCGATCAGCCTCCCGGAGGTGGGTCCGACGGTCGGACCGGATCGGCTGGCGGGGGACGAGGTCCCGGCGGACGTCCGCCAGCTCGACCCGTCGTGGGGGGATGCGCCGTCCGTGTCGCTGCGGGCCCGGAGAGCCGCGTCCCCGCCGGAGCTCGGCTCCGTCGTGCCCGCCGATCTGCAGCGTGGTCGTCGGGCTGCGACGCCGGCCTCCCGGCTGACCGCTCAGGCACCGTCCGAGGACGAGGGGACGCCGGTGACGGCGGC
This sequence comes from uncultured Actinomycetota bacterium, assembly GCA_964483845.1. GTDB lineage: Bacteria > Actinomycetota > Nitriliruptoria > Nitriliruptorales > JAHWKO01 > CAZADJ01. The sequence goes on from CAZADJ010000294.1 coordinate 1,566, forward strand.
CGGATCCCCGGATCCGGTCCGTGACGCGCCGCGTCCGACCGAGCCGGCATCCGCCGACGACCCGGCCACCGACGACGCGGTCGATCCGGCGGAGACCCACCCGGGGCTGCTCGCCTCGGGGCGCGCACAGCCGTCATCGAGTGCGAGGCCGGGAGCGCTCGCGGGGCCACCCGAGCACGCGCAGGTGGCAGGCGGGGTGAAGGCCGCGGCCCGCAGGGGCACGAGCGACGCGTAGCGTTCGCGGTGTCGTCGTCAGCGGGCCGGCGAGACCGCCTCGAGGAGTTCGACGGTCCGCGCCCGGTCCTGCTCGCCGAGCCCCGTCCACCGCTCCGTGGCGAGGGCCGTCGTGAGCTCCTCGATCGCCTCGCGCTCCTCGCGTCCCCGATCGGTGAGGGCGCGCTCGGCGTCGACGCGCCCGGTCGACTCCAGACGGTCCCAGGACGCCGCGATGTCGTCGTCCCGCCAACCGAAGAAACGTGCGCTGCCCTCGATCTCGCCGTGCTCGCGCCAGAGCGCGGTCAGGAGCAGCGGGTCGGGGCCGAACAGCCCGTGCGCCATGAGGATCGAGACGTGGGCGTTGCCGCGGTGCTCGCGCAGGATGGTCGCGCTCCGCTCGAGTCGCGCTCCGACGCCCGGCGGGGTGGCCAGGTCGGCCCACGCGCCGGCCAGTGGCCGGCCGGCGAAGTCGGCCGCGTCGACGAGCGCGTCGAGCCGGTCGGCGAGCTCCTCCGCGTCGGGCGTGTCGCCGTAGAGGCGGTCGCCGGCCGCGGCGCAGGCCTCGATGTGCGCGTCCCTCACACGCTCGACGGTGTCGCCCTCCTCGATGCGGTCGAACGCGTTGGCGACGAGGCCGTAGGGGAAGAACGCGAGGAGCGCGTGTGCCAGCCGCGGGCCGCCGCCGGCGGGCCCGGCCCGCCCGACCATGTACACACGGAAGAAGCGGTGGCGCTCGTGGAGCTCCTCGAACTCGTCCTGCTGGGGGAAGCCCACCACGCTCATCCGGTGGATCACCGCGTTGGCGCGACGTTCGGCTTCGACGGCCTCCATGCTGGCGCCTCTCTCCGGGTAGCGAGGTCGATCCTAGGGACTCGTCCCGGCGTCCGGCCCGCCCGGGCGGTGCCTCGTCAGGTGGTCGCGGGCTCCGGGTACAGCCCGAGGAACGCATCGAGCCCGAGGCGCGCGGCCAGCTCGCGCCCCTCACGGGCCACGTCGTCCGCCGCGGGGTGGCGGTCGGCCGCGAGGTCGCCGAACGACAGGAGGAAGAGGGCGTACTCGGTCGGGAAGTGCTCGCTCCACAGGTCACGGACCCGCGCGAGCTCCTCGTCCGCCACCCCGATCTCGCCGTCGACGACGGCGATGCCGGCGGCCAGCGCGCTCCGGGCGCCCCGCGTCAGCCGCACCAGGCGCGGCAGTCGGTCGATGGCGTCGCGGGCCGCGACCATGCGTTCTCGCGAGCCGTCCATCAGCGCCGCCTGGGCTGCGAGGCGGTGCGACTCGGGGTGCCCGAACCTGTCGAAGCCGATCGCGGTCGTCGCCAGCTCGTAGGCCTCCTCCGCGTCCCCGGCGGCGAGCGCGACCCAGGAACGGACGCCGTACCACGCCCG
>CAZADJ010000295.1:0-3159 GCA_964483845.1 uncultured Actinomycetota bacterium
GAGCCAGATCGACCACCTGCAGGACCGCCGCCGGGCGCTCCACACCGCCGAGGTGTTGGCGCTCGCCGGCCAGGCGCCTGCCCACCACCCCTTCGGGCCCGTGGAACGGAGCGTGACGACGTCGCCAGCCGCCGGCTTCACCCGGCGCGACGTGATCGCGGGTGCGGCCGGGGTCGGGGTCCTCGCCGCGGTGGTCTGGACGGCACGGAGACTGGTCGGCTGACGCGGTCCGCACGGTCCGTCCGCAGCCGCGGCTCGGGGCACGGGCGGACGTAGCCCGTCCGGAAGGGGATGACGTCGCCGGCCAGCCGTTCTATGGTCCGTCTCGACCCGACGTTCGACTCCCTTCCCGGGGTCGAGGCGGAAGGGTCGCGACCAGGTGGGATCTCATAGCGGACGATCTCACCGGTCCCAGCGGATCGACAGCGGAGCGAGACGGAAAGGAGGAAGAGGAGCGGGAACGCGACGATCCTCGGGGTGGACACGGTCGCCTCCGAGCCGTCGGATGACGGCTCGTACCCCCCGAGAGGAGCGAGTGGCGAGACCGGCCCCTCCCGGATGCCGGCAGCATCCGGAGCGGTTCCGGACGCATGCCGGCCGAGGAGGCAGGCATGCGCACCGTCCACGACGCGACGATCCGCGACGCGGCAGAACACCACCGGAGCAGGTCGAGCGCCGACGCAGCTCACCGCCGACCACTCACAAGGCTCCTCGTCAGATCGGCGCTCATCGCGCTCATCAGCGCGATCGGCCTGCTCGCCGCGGCGACCACGACGTTCGCCGCCGACCAGCCTCCCGAGCAGGCCGAGGGCCCGCAGGCCGCGACACAGAGCACCCCGGACGACGACGGGCTCACCGATCACGCTCACGTGCGCTTCCGCCTCGAGGGCTGCCGCGACCCCGTCGACGATCCCACCTACGATCCCGACGCCGGCGTGCTCGTCTGTGACGACAGCAGCTACACGCCCGGCAACCTCGGCAAGCAGTGGAACGAACTCGACCTCGTCCCCCACCGCCTGACCACCCACCTCGGCACCCAGCGTGACGCGACCACCAGCTACTCCATCGCCATCGCCGCCGACCACCTTCTCGACCGCCGTGCCGCGTTCGGCTACGACCGGATCTCCGTCCCGGTGGTCGACACCGACCTCTCCGACCCCGGGTGCGCCATCGACGCAGGACCCCTCGAGAGCGCCTCCGACATCGTCGGCGGGATCGACGTCACCGTGTACCGGGTCGTCACCATCACCCAGGAGCGCGGTTCCACCTGCGTCTTCGACTGGCACCAGCGGCTCGCCGGCCCGCTCCAGGCGTCCCGCTACCCGGGATCGCGGCTCCACTCGCAGGTGCTCGACCACGACCTGCGCCAGATCGGACAGCGCACGGTCCCGATCCCCGTGCGCGAGATCGAGGCGGCGGCCCTGGACCAGACGCTCAGCGCCGCCGCCCACCTCGCCGTGGACTGGATGGTGGACAAGAGCGCGGACCCCGCGGCGATCCACTTCGCCGAGGCCTGCCCTCCGGTCGACGGAGCCCTCACGGCGGACGTCGACGTCACCGTCAGCTGGACACGCAGCGAGGAGCGGACCGAGGCGATCACCCTCCACACCGAGGTCCGGGCGACCAACCCGAGCCTCCGGGCCGTGGAGATGCGGGTCACCGCGACCCTCATCGGCGAGGACGCCACCGGCGACGAGGTGACCGTCGCGACCGCCACGACCGCCGATCCGACGTGGGTGAGCGTCCCGGCGGAGACGACCGGCACTGCGATCCTCACACACGAGGTCACCGTCGACCCCCGAGCCCTCGGCATCGATCCCGGTCGCGGCGTCACCGGCAGCGCGACCGCGCAGGTTCGCGACCCGATCGTCGGGGACGAACTCGCCGAGCTCACCGCATCAGCGGACGCGAGCGTCACACCGGCCGACAGCGGCCCGCAGCACGGGACCGTGACGATCACCGACCGGGAGTGGATCGACGGCGAGGGGGTCCGGTTCTCCGTCGAGCAGGTGGACCTCGACCTCCCCACCGAGGCGCACGGGTCGGCCACCTTCGCGGACGGCTACGAGCTCGGCGACACCGTCGCGCGGGGCGACGAGGTGGCGTGGACACTGGCCGACGTGACCGAGCCGGGTTCCGTGACCTTCACCAAGCGCGTCCACCTCGATCACGGGACGCTGCTCGAGCCCGACGGAGCCGCCCTGAGCGACGTCGCCACCGTGCTCGGCGAGGGGGACGTCGAACTCGACTCGGCCGGGCTCGAGGTCGCCGTCACCTCCGACGCGACCGGCACGCTCACAGTGGAGAAGACGGTCCCGGCTGACGCGCTCGGCGCCGGGGAGTCGGCGACCTTCGTCTTCGACGTCTCCGGTCCCGACGGGTTCGAGGACGTCGTCGAGATCACGATCAACGGCGACGCCGGGAACGACGGCACCTACACGGACGCGACGGAGATCGCCGGGGTGGCCCTGGGCTCGTACACGGTGACGGAGCGCCCGACGGAGGGTTGGTCGACCGTCGGTGATGTCGAGGTGGAGGTCGCGATCGATGCCCCGAGCTGCGCGGCGACCGCCGCCTTCGCCAACGAACCCGATGTCGACGTGGTCGTGACGGAGCCCGCCATCCAACTCATCAAGCTCCCCGATGTCCCCGTCGCCGAGGTCGGGGACACCGTCACCTACACGTTCAACGTCATCAACCTCGGCGACCTCACCCTCCTCGACATCACGCTGCTCGACGACGTCCTCGGCGAGATCGAGCTGCCGGTGACCACCCTCGCCCCGGGCGAGTCGGTGGTCGGAACCGCCACCTACGTCGTCACGGAGGCGGATCTCGAGGCCGGCGCGGTGACCAACGTGGCCGTCGTCGAGGCGGTCGACGACGAGGGCCGACGGGTGACCGACGAGGACGACGCCGTCGTGACGGTGTTCGAGGAGGAGATCCTGCCGGCCGTGGAGATCGAGCCGGACGAGGAGGTCGTCGAGGAGCTGCCGGTCACCGGGGCCGATCCATGGCGGCTCCTGCTCCTCGCGCTGCTCTCGGTCGCGCTCGGCACGGCGCTGCTGGTGCGTACCCCGGTACGACCTGCTGCGGGGACGGCGTCCCTGACGGTTCGGGGCGGAGCTACTCGGCGACCCCACCGTCCTCACAGGCGATGTT
>CAZADJ010000296.1:0-3128 GCA_964483845.1 uncultured Actinomycetota bacterium
CGTCGCCGACGCCATGTGCCACCGCCCGCTCCGCCATCCCTGCCTCACCTCCCGTGCCCGTCAGAGCTGGGCGATCTTCCTCAATGCTAGTTGAGCTACCTGTCGGCGGCTACAGGGGGTTCGGTCGGTGCGGGGAGCGCACACGCGCGCGGACCGGCAGGGGCTGTCGGCTCCGGCGTCGAAGTCGACAGGTGCGCACCCGAGGGAGATGCGACGCATCACCAGGACCAGCAGATGCAGGAGCAGCAGATGACCACATCGCGGATCGTCAAGGTCGTCGTCGCGCTCAGCGCGGTGACGCTGATCGCAGCGGCGAGCCCGACGGCGCTCGCGCCGGGGGATGGGCAGCCGACGGTGGCCGGGACCGTCCTGGAGGGACCCGACGCCAGCGGCCCCGGCACGTACATCGTCAGGCTCGATAGCGACCCGCTCGCGAGCTACCGGGGCGGTGTCGACGGCATCCCGGCGACCAACCCGCGGGTCCGTGGCGAGGTGAAGCTCGATCCCGACAGCCCGGCGAGCCGCGCGTACCTCGACCTCCTGGCCAGCGAGCACGCCGCGTTCCTCAGGGCGGCGGAGGTCGCGCTGATGCGTCCCCTCGAGGTCGAGTTCTCCTACCGCTACGCGTTCAACGGGCTCGCGCTCGAGCTCACCCCCGACGAGGCACGCACGATCGCGGCGCTGCCCGGCGTGCGACAGGTCCAGCGCAGCTTCGCCCGGGAGCTGCACAGCGACAACGGCCCCGAGTGGATCGGTGCACCCGCGCTGTGGAGCGGCGAGGGCACCACCGACGGGGTCGGTACGCGCGGGGAGGGCGTCGTCGCGGGGATCATCGACACCGGTATCAACCCCGAACACCCCTCGTTCGCGGACGTCGGCGGGGACGGCCACGACCACGACAACCCCCACGGGACGTTCCACGGTCTGTGCGACCCGCTGACCGGCGCCCCGTTCTGCAACGACAAGCTCATCGGCGTCTGGGACTTCACCGGGACGACCCCGCTGGACGATCACGGTCACGGCAGCCACACGGCGAGCACCGTCGCCGGCAACGTCATCGACCCGGCCGCGATCGAGGCGCCGACGATCACGATCGAACGCGGCCTCTCCGGGGTCGCGCCGCACGCCAACCTCATCACCTACAAGGCCTGCTCGACGGCGGCCTGCCTCCTCGACAGCCTGCTGGCGGCGATCGACCAGGCCGTGGCCGACGGGGTGGACGTCATCAACTACTCCATCGGCGGGGGCTCGAGCGATCCGTGGAGCGACAGCGACGCCCTGGCCTTCCTCGGGGCGCGCGACGCCGGGGTGTTCGTCGCGACCTCCGCGGGCAACTCTGGGCCGAAGTCGGAGACGATCGGCTCGCCCGCCGACGCACCATGGGTGCTGACCGTCGGCGCGAGCACGCACGACCGGGCGTTCGTCAACGCGGTCGCCGACATGTCGGGAGGCGCCACCACACCGCCCGCGGACATCATCGGGAAGAGCTTCACCGGCGGCCACGGCCCGGCGCCGATCGTCCACGCCAAGGACCACGGTGACGACGGGCAGTGCCTGAACCCCTTCCCGCCGGGGACCTGGGACGGCGAGATCGTCATCTGTGACCGTGGCACGATCGCGCGGGTCGACAAGGGCACCAACGTCGCCACCGGCGGCGCGGGCGGGCTCGTGCTGGCCAACACCGCCGCCGACGGTGACTCCACCGTCGCCGATCCGCACGAGATCCCGGCGGTCCACATCGGCTACAGCGACGCCCAGGTCCTCGAGGCGTGGGTCCGGGACGGCGGGGACGGCCACACCGCGACCATCCCCGGCACCGAGGCCGACGTCGACGACGCCAACGGTGACGTGATGGCGAGCTTCAGTTCTCGGGGGCCGAACCCCGCCGTCGGGGCGGTGGTCAAGCCCGACGTGACCGCTCCCGGTGTGGACGTCCTCGCCGCGCTCGGCGTTCTCGACGGTCAGGAGGCCTTCGGGTTGATGAGCGGCACGTCGATGTCGAGCCCGCACGCCGCCGGCGCTGCGGTGCTCCTGCGGGCCCTGCACCCCGACTGGACCCCCGCGGAGATCCAGTCCGCGCTCACCGCGACCGGCTCTGACGAGGGAGTGCTCGACAGCGACGGCCAGACCTCGGCCGGCGTGTTCGACATCGGCGGCGGCCGCGTCGATCTCACGCGGGCGGGGCTCGCCGGGTTCGTCCTCGACGAGTCCACCGCGGCGTACGAGGCGGCGGACCCCGCGGAGGGCGGCGATCCGACGACCCTGAACCTGGCGACCCTCGGCTACACGGAGTGCGAGGGCACGTGCTCGTGGACCCGGACGCTGCGCAGCACCGCGGACGAGCCGGTGACGTGGCGGGTACGGACGGACGCGCCCAAGCACGTGAAGATCCGCGTCGAACCCGGCCGCTTCACCCTCGACCCCGGTGAGGAGATCACGTTGACGGTCACCGCCGAGCTCGACCGCAGGCCGGTGCGCAAGTGGCTCCTCGGCGAGGTGAGCTTCACGACGAAGGCGGAGGGGGTCCCGGATGCGCACCTGCCGGTCGCGATCCTGCCGGGCCGCCAGGAGGAGCTGCAGCTCACGACCGACGCCACCACCGGCGGCCACACGCACACCTACACCGCGCCGATCGACGTCCAACGACTGTCCACGAGCGTCTCGGGGATGGCCGAGGGGGTCGTCGACGAGTTCCTCCTGGAGCAGGATCCCAACCCGTTCGATCCGTACGAGCCGCTGGGTGTCGGCACCCGCTGGGTGCTGCTCGACGTCCCGGAGGGCTCGCGTGTGATCAGCGCGGTCCTCGGCGAGACCACCTCGATGGACCTCGACCTGTTCATCGGCCGTGACGACGACGGAGACGGTGAACCGAGCGCGGCGGAGGAGCTGTGCGCGAGCACCTCACCGACCGCGGCCGAGTCGTGCAGCCTCGTCGACCCCGAGGCCGGCACCTACTGGGTCATGGTGCAGAACTGGCTGACCGGTCGCGTGGTCGACGACGTGGAGCTGATCGCCACGGTGATCCCCGGCAGTGACGCGGGGAACCTCACGGTCACGCCGAGTGCACGGAAGGTCGCGGAGGGGGAGGAGGTCGACCTCACGTTCGCGTGGGACGAGCCGGACCTCGA
>CAZADJ010000297.1:0-3083 GCA_964483845.1 uncultured Actinomycetota bacterium
CGACCCGGCACGCCACGACGAGTTCGTCGCCCGCTACGACGACGAGCTGCGGGATGAGGAACGCGCTGCAGCGCTCCGCCGGCTCGTCGAGATGGCCGAGGACGGGCGGGTCACGTTGCTGACCGCGACCCGGGAGGTGGAGCGCTCCCACGTCCCCGTCGTGGCGCAGCGCCTCGAGGGGGGCGCTGGGCGGTGACGAGCCGTCCGACCCTCGGGACAGGCGGACACGTGGAAGCCTTCGACCGGTGACCACGGGCCGCGACCCGCCACCGTCCGGGCCGGAGGGGGCGAGCGCGTGGAGTCTCGTCTGTACGGCCGAGACGTCGATCTCGGCCCCGTGGGGTGGATGAGGGGACTTGAACCCCCGACCTCCTGGACCACAACCAGGCGCTCTAACCGGACTGAGCTACACCCACCAGGTGTCCGTGCACACGACCCGGGATGGTACCGGGGGGGTGCGCACCCCTCCAAGGTACGCGTCGGCGATCCTCGCCGCCGCTCCGCAGCCCCCGGTCAGTCACGCAGGAGCTCGCCGAGGCGACCGGCGCCGACGTTGCCGCCGGAGAGCACCACGCCGATCCGGCCCGCGATGTCGACGTGGCCGGCCAGCAGCGCGGCGAGGCCCGCCGCACCGCTCGGCTCGAGCACCAGCTTCAGGCGGTCGACGGCGAAGCGGATGGCGGCGACCAGCTCCCCGTCGGTCACGGTGGCGATGTGGTCCACGAGGCGGGCCATGATGGGGAACGTGACCTCGCCCGGTTGCTTGACGACGAGACCGTCGGCGATCGAACGGGGCTCGTCGACGCGCACGATCCGGCCGGATTCCAGCGACCGGCGGGTGTCGTCCGCCCCCACCGGTTCGACGCCGACGATCGTGGCGTCGGGGCACCGGTCGCGCACCGCGATGGCGCACCCGGCGATCAGGCCGCCCCCGCTCACCGGGACGACGAGCGCGTCCACCGGCCCGGCGTCCTCGACGAGCTCCAGCCCGGCGGTGCCCTGCCCGGCGACGACGTCCGGATGGTCGAACGGCGGGACGAGGATCAGGTCCCGCTCGGTCGCGATCGCCGCGGCGACCTCCTCGCGTTCCTCTCGCGGGCGCTCGTAGGTGACGACCTCCGCACCGTAGCCCTCGGTCGCGTCCCGCTTCGCGGTGGGGGCGTCGTGGGGCATCACGATCACCGAGGTGGTGCCGAGCAGACGCGAGGCCAGCGCCACGGCCTGCGCGTGGTTCCCCGACGAGTACGTGATGACACCGTTGGCCAGCTCGTCCTCGCTGAGCCGGGAGATGCGGTTGTAGGCGCCCCGGAACTTGAAGGCGCCGGTGCGCTGCAGGTTCTCGGCCTTGAGGAGCACCGTCGCACCGACCCGTTCGTCGAGCGTGCGCGACGTCATGACCGGGGTGCGGTGGGCGACGCCGTCCAGTCTCCGCGCCGCCTCCTCGACGTCCGCGGCCTCCAGGGTCGGCGGGGGACTCACGACGCCGTGCCACTCGGAGTCGGGTCGATGCTCGGGCCGGCCAAGGCTGCTCCTCGGTGGGACGGACGCAGTGAAGCACGTGGTACCGGACAGGCCGGGCAGCTCGCCCGGGCCGCCGCGTTCGACGCGCCACCGCCTCGGTCCAGGCCACCGATCGCGTGGCGATGCACCCCGACGGCGAGCTGTGGGACGCGGTGTCACCGCAGACGATGGCGCACTGCACGACCGTCGGTGGCGTCGAAGACGTGCACCCGGTCCAGCGGGGCGTGCAGCACGCAGGGCTCGTCCGGCTCCGGGGACGGCACGCCGGGGGAGCGGTGGACGTGCGCGACGACGGGAGCGCCGTCGTGACCGCGGGCGTGGATCACCGTGTGAGCGCCGAGATAGGTGACGTGGTCGACGTCGACGGCCAACGCCAACGTTCCGTCCGACGGTTCCAACGAGACGTCCTCGGCGCGGACCGCCAGCTGGACCGGACCGCGGTGGCCGAGATCGGGGATGCGCAGCCGCCCGTAGCCGCTGACGTCGAGCCCCCCTGCGGTCGCTCGTGCGCAGATGACGTTGACCGGCCCGCGGCTCGAGAGGTGCGCGGTGGCGAGGGTCGCCGGGCGGGCGTAGACGTCCATTGGAGCGGCGATCTGCACGATCCGTCCCGCATCGAGCACCGCGAGACGGTCCGCGAGCGCGTAGGCGTCGTCGGGGTCGTTCGTCGCGTACAGCATCGAGACGTCGAAACCCCGCTGGAGCAGTCGGATCTCGCGGCGCAGGGTGCGCCGCTCCTGCGGATCGACGTTGCCGAGCGGCTCGTCGAAGAGGAACACCTGCGGTGCCCGCGTGAGCTGCCGGGCGGTGGAGACCGCCCGCGCCTGTCCCGCTCCGAGCTCACGGGGCCTCCGCTCGAAGAGTCCTTCCAGGCCGAGGACCCGGGCGGTGGCCAGCACCCGTCGCTCCTGCTCGTCCGCGGAGATCCCCCGCACCTCGAGCGGGAACCGCATGTTCGCCTCGACGGTCAGATGGGGCAGCAGCGTGGACTCCTGGGTCACGTAGGCGAGTCCCCGCTCCGGTGGGGGCACCGACGCGACGTCCTCACCGGCGATCCGGATCTCGCCGCCGTCGGGGCGTTCGAGGCCGGCGATGCAGCGCAGGAGGGTCGTCTTGCCCGAGCCGGACGCCCCGAGGATCACCACCAGGTCGTCGTCGACGGTGAGGTCCACCCCCGCGAGCACCCCCGGCGCGTCCGGTGAGTACCACCGGAACAGGTCGGTGATCTCCAGGCGTGCCACGCCCCGAGTCTACGCCGTGACGAGAGACGGCCGCCGAGTTCCGCGTCCCGTCGGGTTAAGGTGCATGAGCAGGGATGGAGCCACCATGCACAGTTCGGGGAGTCCCGCACGGTTCACGATCGGACTGGCGACCGTCGCGGGCGTGGTCTGCGGTCTGCTGTTCGTGACGGTCGTTCCTGCCTCCGCTGCCTGCCACGCCTTCACCGTGGAGGCCGACCCGTCGGTGCCCGACGAGGGTGCGACCGTGACCGTCACGATCCGACGCGACGCGGACGTGCAACCATCCAGCGTGCGCGTGCGAACCGTGGACGAGACGGCCAC
>CAZADJ010000298.1:0-3035 GCA_964483845.1 uncultured Actinomycetota bacterium
CGTTCCTCGCCGCGACGATCGCCCCGGACCAGGTCGAGCAGGCGACCCTGTCGGGCAACTCCACGATGATCGGCGGCGCCAGTATGGTCAGGCTCCACGACAGTGCGCACGGCATCATCCGGAGCGTCGGAGAGGACGGCAGGCTCCCGGGCTGAGCCGTGTCGTCACCGGTGGAGCCAGATGGACATCCTCGCGCGGCTGATCGGCCTCTGGTGGTGGAGCCCGCCCGGCCGGGCCCTGGCCATCGCGCGCCTCCGACGCGCGGCGGCACCTGGCGCCCGCCACGTCGCGGCCGCCCTCGACAGCGCACGCCGGGGCCGCTTCGACGACGACGAGCGCGACGCCCTGCGCCGCATCGAGGAGTTCCGTCGCGAGCTCGCCGCGGACCACCGCTCGCTCGCCGAGGCGGCCGGCGGCGCCGCACCGGGCGAGGCGTCCGCCCTGTCCGACGCCGATCGCGCCACCGTCAGCGAGATCCACGAGCGGACCGCGGTCACCCCCGAGCGCGCCCGGCTGCTGTTCGGCCTGGTGCGTCGCCTGCGGCCCGAGCGGTGCCTGGAGATGGGCACGGGCGTCGGGGTCTCGGCGCTGTACCTCGCCGCCGCCCTCGATCTGAACGGCGCCGGGACGCTCGTGACGATGGAGGGCTCGGAGGTCCGTGCTGCGGTGGCCCGCCGCAACCTGGAGCGCCTCGGCCTCGACGACCTGGTGGCCGTGCGCGTCGGCACGTTCGCGCGGACCCTCCCGGCGGTGCTCGACGACACGCGTGTCGACGTCGCGTTCGTCGACGGGCACCACAAGGAGGACCCGACCGTCGAGTACTTCGAGCGCATCGTCGGCGCGGTCCCGGGTGGCCTCACGCTCGTCTTCGACGACATCGCGTGGTCGTGGGGGATGCGCCGGGCGTGGCGGCGGATCGTCGCCGACGACCGGGTCGCCGCCAGCGCCGACGCCGGCTCCGTCGGGATCTGTGTCGTGCGTGGCGGACGCTGACGGCGGACGCCCGGCGGCGCGACGTCAGCCGGCGCGCACGGCCAGCTCCGCGCGCTGGAGCGAGCGCAGGTCCTCGTAGCCGCAGACCGCCATCGCGCGCCGGAGCCCGCCGACGAGGTTCACCGTGCCGTCGTCGCGGTGCGCCGGTCCGGTGAGGATCTGCTCGAGCGTCCCCACGGTCTCGACCCGTGTGAGCCGGCCCCGGGGCAGCTCGTGGTGCGCCGACGAGTACCCCCAGTAGGCACCGTCCCCCGGCGCCTCCGCGGCGGACGCCAGCGGCCGGCCGAGCATCGCCGCGTCGGCGCCGCACGCGATCGCCTTCGCGAGGTCCCCGCCGGTCGCGATCCCGCCGCTGGCGATGACCTGGACGTAGCGGCCGGACTCGGCCAGGTAGCGGTTGCGTGCCGCGGCGACGTCAGCGATGGCGGTCGCCTGGGGCCGACCCACCCCGAGCGCCTCGGTGGTGGTGGAGACCGAGCCGGTGCCGACCCCGACCAGCACGCCGACCGCGCCGGTGCGCATCAGGTGCTTCGCGGACTTCGCGGACGCGACGCCGCCGACCACGACCGGGATGTCGTAGCGCGCGGTGAACGCCTTGAGGTCGAGGGGCTCCTCACCGGGGTCGGGGACGTGCTGCGCGGTGACGACGACCCCCTGGACGACCAGCAGGTCGAGGCCGGCCTCCAGCGCCGGTCGGTGGTAGCGCTCGACCTTCTGCGGGGTCAGGCTGGCCGCCGCGATGCCGCCCTCCGCCAGCTCCTCCACCCGTCGGCCGATCAGCTCCTCGCTCACGGGCGCGTCGTAGATCTCCTGGAGGCGGCGGGTCGCCGCCGGGCCCGGCTCGAGCGACGCGATCTCGGCCAGCACCTCGCCGGGGTGCTCGTAGCGGGTCCACAGGCCCTCGAGGTTGAGCACGCCGAGGCCGCCCAGGGCGCCGACCGTCGCCGCGGTCGCGGGCGAGGTGACCGCGTCCATCGGCGCCGCGATCACCGGGAGGTCGAACGGGTAGGCGTCGAGTCGCCACGAGACGTCGGCCGCCTCCCGCCCGCGTGTCCGCTTCGACGGGACGAGGGTGACGTCGTCGAGCGTGTACCCGGCGCGGGCCCGCCGACCGTCGCCGATCTCCACCTGCTGCACTCGAGCCTCCGATCACCGCCGGGCGAGCGTAGGAGCCGCCGCGCCCCGCCGCAGGCCGGTCCCGCACCGCCGGCCGGCGTGTGCGACACTGCCCCCATGGCCGACGCACCTGACGAACCGCCGGGCGAGGACCACGGCGGGTTCGACGACGAGGACGGGGGGCCGCCGCCCCTCGGCGGCGCGGAGTCCGCTCTGATCCGCCGAGACCTGCGTGACCTGCAGGTGTTCGAGGAGACCTTCGCGGCCGAGGGCTTCCGCGGCGTCGCGATCTTCTGCCAGGACTGTGTCGAGGAGCACTTCTACCCGTGGGACATGATGCGGGAGAACCTGCAGGTCCTCCTCGAGACCGGCGACACCCCGGTGCACGAACCGGCGTTCGCCCCGGACCCCGACCAGTACGTCCCGTGGGAGTACGCCCGCGGCTACGTCGACGCGCTCGGCGACGCGGGCGTGTTCGGCCGGCGGGACGTCGAGGGCTGCCCGCGCTGCGGCTGGAAGGCGGCCGAGCGCGAGACCCAGGCCAGCTTCTGTCCCCGCTGCGGCAACCCGCTGCTACGCGAGCGGCTGCGCGACGCGCTCCTCGACCGTGGGTTCGAGCCGGACGAGGTGGACGAGATCGTCCACGAGTCCGGCCTGCCCGGCTGACGCCCTGCCCGGCGCGGCGTCAGTTACCCCGCGTGGCGGGACCGACAGCTCGGCCTCGTCAGGCGAACACCATCGCCGCGATCGCGATCACCGTGTCCCGGATCGCGGCGACCAGCGCCGCCAGCGACCCAGCGAGCCACCGCAGGGCGCGGAGCCACCCGGGCAGGTCGTCGCCGTGGTCGACGGGCTCGGCCTCGCGACGGAGGTCCCACGCGTCGCGGTCGATGACCGCGTCGGCCTCGCGCAGCGCCTCGGACGCC
>CAZADJ010000299.1:0-3015 GCA_964483845.1 uncultured Actinomycetota bacterium
ACCACCTTGGAGTCGTCCGCCACCGGGCGGGGCCGGGCTCACCCCCGGAAGTCGACGCGGGACCGGGCCGATCGTGACACCGGTCGGCCGAGGTCACGCCGAGGAGACCGACGATGCGTGCGTTGATGCGCAGGTCCAGGATCGCTCGAGCATCCACCGTTGTCACGGTGTTCGCCGCGCTCACCTTCGGCGCGGCGGCGTGTGGTGTCGATGAGGACCCGGCCGTCGAGGAGCCGGCGGACGAGCAGCCGGCCGACGAGCCGGCGGACGACGAGGGTGGCGGCCTGTACTGACCGCGACACCGCGGGGCGGTCGGGCCGCTCAGGCCTGCTGTCGACCACCGCAGCCACCCGTCACGGCCCGTGACGTGTTCGCTGGCGGTGTCCGGGCACGTCTCACCTGGGGGTCTCGGCCGCGGCGGCCGATCCGCGGAGCTTCGACTGTCCCCGGAACAGCGCCGCGTGCGCCCTGATCGGGAGGAGCGGCATGACCCGCGTGGTGAGCGCGTGGGGGACGGGGACCGGCGGCGTGAAGACGTCCCAGTAGGGGTCGGCGCCGGAGAACACCGACAGGACCTCGGCGGCGACCGCCGGATCGGTCACGGCGGCCTCCATCTCCGGTGGCGCAGGGTTCGGCGTGGTGGCGGCGAGCGTGCTGGCCGTCGCGACGCTCCATGCGTACACGTGGTTGCTGGCCGCATCCCGCGCCTGCTGGTAGCTGCGGAGCGCCTCCGCGGCCCGCCGGCGTCCCGTCAGCACGTCGTCGATCGCCCTCGCGGCGAGATCGGCCTGCTCGAAGGCGTCGCTCATGCCCATCCCCGTCAGCGGGTCCTTGTGGTGACCGGCATCGCCGACGAGCAACCATCCGGGACCTGCGGGCTCGCGGTAGTGGTTGGGCAGGTCGGGGGTGCCCCGCAGCCGTTCGCTCTGCGCATCCCGTGGCAACCGGTCCGCGAGCCCGACGCGCTCCACAGCCGTCCAGAACTCGTCATCGAGGTCGGACCGCACCTCGGCGAACCGCTGCGCCGGCCAGGCGACGTACACGACCGTCTGGTCGTCGTGGGTCGGGAACGCGAGGACCGACAGGCCGGGGCGGGCGTGGAACTCGGCTGAGGTGACGCTGCGTACGTCCACGTAGGTGAAGAACGCCGCCGTGAGGGTCGGATGGACCCCGTACCGCGCTGCGTCGACCTCCCGCGCGATCCGCGAGCGGACCCCGTCGGCGCCGACGACGAAGCGGGCGCGGAAGGTCCGTTCCCGTCTCTGCCCCCGTCCCATCTGTCGGCCCCGTACGCCGCTGACCCTGCCGTCCTCCCGGATCAGGTCGGTGACCTCGAAGCGTTCGAGCAACTCGCAGCCCGCCTCCACGGCCGCGTCGGCGAGGAGCTGGTCCAGCACCGTGCGACGGGGCACGACGATGTCCGCGATCCCGTCGATCTCGCGCGGCTCGCCCGAGAACGCCAGCCGGCCGTGATCGACGGTCACCCGTCGGAACGGTGGGCACCCGGTCGCGAGCAGCCGGTCCCACAGGCCCCACTCCGCGAGCTTCGCTCCGCCACGCTGCCACAGGAAGGCCGAGGACAGCGTGTCGCTGGGGAAGGCTGCGCGGTCGACGAGCAGAACGCGGTGTCCGGCCCGCGCGAGGAGCATCCCGGTCGGGGCGCCCCCACAACGGGCACCTACGACGATCACGTCGTGCACGTCACATCCGCCGATGATCGTGATAGACAGCACGACCATTCGTGCTATTATCGTCTCAGTCGGTCGATGCGTTGTCAAGGGGTCCCGATGGCACGCCGTACCCGCAGCGATGGCGAGCAGACCCGGGCCGCGGTCGTTTCGGCCGCGGCGGACCTGGCCACCACCCAGGGGCTGGACGGTCTGTCCATCGCCGAGCTGGCCGACGCGGTCGGGATGAGCAAGAGCGGCCTGTTCGCCCACTTCGGTTCGAAGGAACAGCTCCAGCTGGCGACGATCGGTCACGCCGAGGAGATCTTCGAACGGGAGGTCATCGCGCCCGCACTGGAGACCCCCGACGGCGTGGGCCGGCTCCGGGCGCTCGTCGAGGCCAACCTGTCCTACCTCGACCGCGACGTGTTCCCCGGCGGCTGCTTCTTCGCCAGCACCCAGCACGAGTTCGCCGCCCGACCCGGACCCGTCCGCGACCGTCTCGCCCGAGCCCACCAGCTGTGGCTCGACCTGCTCACCGCGGCTGCCACCAGCGCACAACACGAGGGATCCCTCGAGCCCACCATCGACCCCGAGCAGCTCGCGTTCGAACTCGCCGCGATCATCATCGGCGCCAACTGGACCCGCAAGCTCCTCGATGACGACCACGCCATCAGCCGGGCACGCCACGCCTGTACCCGCATGATCGATGCCGCCACCCTCGACCAGACCCCGGCAGATGCGTCCTGACACCGTGCTGCCCGTCGCTGGCGGCACCCGGGAGACGCGGGATCGCGGGCTGGACGAGCGTCCGCGTGGTCCGCGACCGTGGCCGTGGTCGAGGCGTTGGGACCGGTGACCGGCCCCCCAGACGGAAGGGTGTGTGCCATGGGAGTAGGGACCCTTCGCCGCTTCGTCCTGGACGTCAACGACCTCGAGGAGGCCGAGCGCTTCTGGTCCTCCCTCACGGGGTTCGAGGTGCGCATGAGCGGATGGACCGACCGCTTCTCCGCCCTCGGCCCGCCGAGCGGGCACTCGTGGTTGCTGCTCCAGCTCGTGCCCGAACCGAAGTCGGGTGACAAGAACCGGGCGCACCTCGACCTGACCGTCGAGGATGTCGACGCCGCCATCCGCGACGTCGTCGCCCTGGGTGGAACGCTGAAGAAACCCAACGAGCCCTACCCTTCCGAGGCGGACCACGTGCTCGACTGGGCGGTCATGCTCGACCCGTTCGGCAACGAGTTCTGCCTCATCCGAGACGTGGAGCGGTGAGCTCCCGCGGCTGCCGGCTCAGCTAGCGTGAGGCCGGTCGATCCACCGCTGGTACGCACGTTCGGGACGTCCATGA
>CAZADJ010000300.1:0-3015 GCA_964483845.1 uncultured Actinomycetota bacterium
GCGACGTCACCTCCTGGCCGTCCACGATCTGGACGGGCACCCCGACCGCGATCTGCTCGAACAGCTCTTCGCGCGCGCTCATCCTCGCGACGACGGCTCCGACATCATGTCCCCGACCGGCTCCGCGACGACCCCGTGACCGGAGCAGCCCGCCGGGAACGGCATCCGGGGGGGCCAGTCCCAGCCGGGATGCACGCCCGACGACCGCTCCCACCCTCCCGGTGAAGGGACACGCATCCCGGCGTCCATCCCTTCAAGCCGAACGAGTGCAGCGGCGGTCGGCGTGCCTGCTCACAGCCGGAGATCGATCGCGGCCGGGTCGTGGGGGCCAGCCTCGGCGACCCAGCGCCAGCCGATCAGCCCCAACAGGACGAACCCGAAGGCGTTGGCGACGCCGTGCGTACGGATCATCGTCGCGATGGAGAGTGCGTCCACCCCGGCGATGTTGCGGCCGACGGCCCAGTGCAGCGCGAGCAGCATCGGGATGATGACGGCGATCGCGGAGACGCCGAGGAGCACCGCGGGCCCGGTCGGCACCGTCGGGACCACGGAGAACAGGGTGATCCAGGCGAGGACGAGCAGCCCGGCCGTGAGGATCGCGGCGCCGAGGATCTGCGCCGCCGGGTGCACGGTGAAGCCGATCGCGACCGTCGGTGTGCCGACGAGGATGGCGAGCACCATCCCGGCGGTCGCACGGGGATGTGACGAGCTGGTCGCGCGGTGGACGAGCCCGGCGAGCACGGCCGAGGCGAACCCCGCGTAGTGGAAGTGCACCGCGGTGAGCTCCACGACCGGCGCTGTGAAGCCACCGGGCTGGAGGCCGAGGCGGTCGGCGAGCAGCCAGCCGGCGCCGACGACGAGGAACGCCGTCGCCCCGGGCCAGACCAGCTCGAGGAGTGACCGCTCCGAGCTCCACCACGCGTGGACGGCGACCAGGGTGACCGCGGCGACGAAGGCGAGCCACAGCCCGGCGGCTGCGCCGGCGACCGGACCGCGGGGCAGCGCCACCGCGATCGCGGCCGCGACGCCCACCGCGAACGCCGGCTGCGCCAGCCGCGCGATCCGCCAGCTCGGGAACAGCCCCATCCCGAGCGGGACGACGACCACCGTCGCGATCGCCAGGACGACCGCGAGCAGCGGATCGAGGGGCGTGCCGGGTGACAGGGTCACGGAGGCGACCGTAGTCGCGGAGGGGAGCGCGGGGGTCGGCCGTCGCGTCCTCGCGCCAGCGGGCGGACGAGGGTGGCGTCAACCGGTCCGTCCGCCGACCCAGTCGTCGACCAGGTCGGCGAGAACGCCCAGGGGGACCGATCCGTGCTCCAGCACGGCGTCGTGGAACCCGGCGACGTCGAAGCGGTCGCGCAGCCGGGCCTCGGCGTCCTCGCGCAGGCGTCGGATCTCGCGCTGACCGGTCTTGTACGCCAGCGCCTGGCCCGGCCAGGCGATGTAGCGGTCCACCTCGTTGGCGATGTTGTTCGGTGCCTGGGGTGAGTTGGCGGTCAGGAAGGCGATCGCGTCCTGCCGCGACCAGCCGAGCGCGTGGATCCCGGTGTCGACCACCAGGCGACCGGCCCGCCACGAGTCGAACGACAGCATCCCGAGGCGCTCCAGGTCGCCCGAGTACAGGCCCATCTCCTCGGCGAGCCGCTCGGTGTACAGCGCCCAGCCCTCGACGTAGGCGGTGACGCTGCTGTGCTGACGGAAGGTCGGGAGGTCCTCGCGCTCCTGGGTGAGCGCGATCTGCAGGTGGTGACCGGGGACCGCCTCGTGGAAGGCGAGCACCTCCGATTCGAAGCGGGTCCGGGTCTCGGGGTGTGTCGTGTTGACGAAGTAGGTCCCGGGACGGCTGCCGTCCGTTGCTGGTCGCGAGTAGTAGGCGATGGTCCCGTGCTCGGCCTCGTGGGGGTTCATCTCCCGGACGGTGCACGGGGTCTCCGGCAGTCGCCCGAACCAGTCCGGGACGGCGTCGTTCGCCCGCTCGAGCGCCCGCTCGGCCTGCTCGCGCACCTCGGCACCGGTGCGGAAGCGCAGCTCCGGGTCGTTGCGGAGCCGATCGAGGATCGTGTCGAGGTCGGACGTGCCGAGCACCGGGTCAGCCATCTCGCGGTACTCGTCGGCGAGCGTGTCGATCTCCGCCAGGCCGCTCTCGTGGATCTCCCGTGGATCGCCGTCCAGCGTCGTGTACTGGCGGACCTGGGCCGCGTAGACCTCGCCGCCGTCGGGGAGGTGGCACAGGCCGCTGCGCTCCGGGGGGCGGGCGTGCGGGGCGACCTCCCCGACGAGGCACTCGCCGTACCGGGCGAGGGCTGGCAGGGCGACGTCGCGCACCGCCTCGGCGAGCCGGTCCCGCCACCGCGCCGCCTCCTCGTCGCCCCAGGCGTCCGGGGGATCGGGGACGAGGAAGGGTGTCTCGTGGAGGTCGGCGTCGAGCACGCTGTCGATCTGGGCGACGACCTGCTCCACGGCGATGCGGGCCGGCACGCGGTCGCCTGCGGTGCCGGCACGCAGCCGGTCGGCAGCGCTGTCGAGCCACCGGTCGATGCGGCGGTAGCGGGTGACGAGCGCCTCGGCGTGCTGGGGCTCGGGGAGGGTGACGAGCTGCGCGAAGCGCAGGAGCGTGGCGGGCGGGCCGAACATCGGCGAGACGAGCATCTCGGTCAGTCGCGCGTCGATGTCGGCGAGGTGGCACGAGACGTCGAAGGTCAGGACGTCGAGGGTGGTGGCGGCGTCACGGGCGAGCCGGTCTCGGTCGATCTCCGCCGCCTCGTGCAGCACGCCGCGGAGCTGCGTCGCGAACCGTTCCTCGGCCGACTCGGAGAGGTCCGGCACGTCCTCGTCGAAGCGGCGCTCCCCGATGAGGGTGGCGCTGATCGGCATGTGTGCGAGGAGCGCCTCCCAGTAGCGCTCCGCGAGCTGGTCCAGGCGGTCCATCGGGCTCCCGGGTCGGTCTCACGGGGGACGCTAGTGGCGCGGATCGTCAGCGTGACGGCGGCGATCGTCTCGAGCGGGCACCCT
>CAZADJ010000301.1:0-2997 GCA_964483845.1 uncultured Actinomycetota bacterium
CCGTCCATGGACGGCAACCTGCTCAAGCCGGAGATCACCGGCGTCGGGATCCTGACCGCCGCGAGCGTCGGATCCGGTGACGATCACGTGGTCCTCGGCGGGACGTCCATGTCGTCGCCGGCCGTCGCCGGCGCCGCCGCCGCGGTGCTCGACGGGACCAGCGACGCGGGCGAGCTGCGCGGACCGCACGAGATCAAGTCCGTGCTCATGAACACCGCCGACCGCGAGGGGGCGCTGAGCGTCCTCGAGACGTCACTGCCGGGCGAGCCCGGGGGCTTCGCGCCGCTGACCCGCGCCGGGACCGGCAACGTCGACGCCGGCCTCGCGAACGCCTCACCCGCGGCGATGTGGGACGCGGAGAACCCGACCCACGGCGCGGCGCTGTCCTTCGGCTTCGTCGACGCGCACGAGGACACGGTGACCCGGACCCGCGAGGTCGCGGTCCACAACTACTCCGAGTCGTCGATCACCTACGACGTCGCGCACGAGCTGCGCTTCGAGGACCAGCCTGCCGGTGACGCCCTCACGGTGAGCCACCCGGCGACGGTCGAGGTGGCTGCCGGCTCGACGGAGACGTTCGAGGTCACGCTTACGATCGACACCGCTCAGCTGGCCCCGTGGTTCATGGACTCCGGTTTCGAGGGGGGCAACGGGCCGCTGTTCAGCACCTACGAGCTCGACGGGTTCGTCGTGCTGTCCGAGCAGGGCGGTGACAGCGAGCTGACCGCGGCGTTCCACGTCCTGCCGCGCCAGTCCGGCGACACGTCCACGGACACCGACACCCTCGAGTTCGCAGGGCTCGACCCGGCGAGCGTCGGTCTGACCAACGCCGGAGTGGGGCCGAGCTTCATCAACACCTACGACCTCCTCGGGACCAGCGAGGAGCAGGCACCGGCCGAGCCCGGCGCAGGAGCGCCGGTCGTCGACCTCCACGCCGCCGGGATCTTCCAGGCGGCGGTCGGCCCCGGCTGCGGGGTGTACATGGAGCTCGCGGTGAACACCTGGCACCGCACCACCCACGCGAACTTCCCCGCCAGCTACGAGTTCCACCTCGACGTCGACGGGGACGGCGCCCCGGACTTCATCATCTTCAACTTCTGGGGCGACCCGCTCGGCCTCACGGCGAACAACCTCACCTGGGCGTACGACGTCGCCGCCGACGTCGCGTTCGCGCTCACCTTCGTGGAACACCCGACCAACAGCGCCAACACGGTGATGTGGCTGTGCAGCGACTGGCTCGGGATGGACGCTGACGTGGGCGACGAGATCGGCGTCGACGTGCTCGCCGCCGACGTCTACTTCACCGGCCAGTACACCGACATCATCGAGGACGCGACGATCACGCTCGGCGTGAACGCGTTCGAGGCCGTCGGCGACTTCAACCTCAGCGGTGACAGCACCGGTGGGATGACCTTCTCGCAGACCCCCGGCCAGGCGGCCGACGGCGTGATGATGGTGCTGACCAGCATCCGGCCGGCGTTCGGCTTCGCGTACTCCGGCGCCCCGGAGGACGCCGAGGCGATCCTCCTCGAGGCCGAGTTGGAGGACAAGACCGACCGACTCTGGGGTGACAACCGCGTCGAGACCGCGGTCGACGTCTCCCAGGACCTCTACGCGGCCGGATCAGCGGGCGCGGTCGTGCTGACGCGCGCGGATGACTTCGCCGACGCCCTCGCCGGCGCGCCGCTCGCTGCCGCCGTCGACGCGCCGCTGCTGCTCACGGGGACAACGTCGCTCCACTCGACGAGCGCAGGCGAGCTGCAGCGGGTCCTCCCGGAGGGGCAGACCGTCTACGTCCTGGGTGGCCCGGAGGCGATCAGCGACGGCGTCGTGGCCGAGGTCGAAGCGCTCGGGTACGTCGTCGAGCGGGTCTGGGGCCTGAACCGCTTCGAGACCGCGATCGCGATCGCGGGTGAGCTCGGTGACCCGGACACCTTGCTGATCACCACGGGCGCCAACTTCCCCGATGCTCTCGCAGCGGGCGCGGCCGCGATCGAGCGCGACGGGGCGGTGATCCTGTCCAACGGTGACCAGCCGCACACCGCGACCGATGCGTACCTCGCGGCGAACACGGGTGCGGACGTGTACGCCATCGGCGGACCCTCGGCGGCGGCGTACCCGGACGCCACGGCGGTGTTCGGAGCCACACGGCTCCACACCGCGGTGGATGTCGCCGAGGAGTTCTTCACCGAACCGTTCGTGGTCGGAGTGTCGCGCGACGACGACTTCCCCGACGCGCTCGCTGGATCCGCGCACGTCGGACGGCTAGGCGGACCGATGCTGTTGACGGACACCACCACGCTCTCGGGTGTCACCGGCGACTACCTGTGTGACAACCAGGAGAGCATCATGCACGCCTACGTCTACGGCGGCACGTCGGCGGTGGCTGCCGCGACGCTCGACAGCGTCGACCAGCGCATCCGTGGCGGGGGCTGCTGACCGCCGGTGTGGCGCGCGAGGGGCCCCGGTCGGCGAACGGTCGGGGCCCCTCGCCGTGCGCTGCTCGTCGCGGCGCTGGGCGCGGTGCTCGCCGCCTGCGGCTCCCAGGCCACGGTGCCGGATGCGGAGGACCCGGCCGAGCCTGCGGACCCGACTCCGACCGCGCCGGAGCGTCCCTGGATCGAGGAGGATGACATGCCGGGCGATCACGAGGCCCCGCCACCTGGCACCGACCGCTGATCCGCTGGGCCCGCTGAACCCACGGGGGCGTCGATCGACAGCCCACCGCGTCGCACCTGGCCCGGGTGCGATCTAGGACCTCCGTCCTATTCAAGGTCTCGTCCCATCGGCCGATACGTACGGTAGCGGACTAGTCACTTCGGGTGACATAACGGCCGACCGGGTCCGCTGCTGGAGCCTCGACATGCGTACCCCGGCCCGACGGGCGACCTCGCTCACCACGACGCACCGCTCCCGGCCCGCGAGCCGCGTGCTGGTGGGCCTCCTGACCCTCCTGGTGCTGGGTGCCGGGGCGCTCGCGTCCTCCACACCCGCCGA
>CAZADJ010000302.1:0-2959 GCA_964483845.1 uncultured Actinomycetota bacterium
GCGGCAGGATCACCGCCGGCACGCCGAGCCGCTCGAGGAGCGCGTTGAAGTCCGCGACGTCCCGGTCCAGGACCTCCTGCAATCGGTCGCGAATCACGGCCCAGTCCGCGTTCAGGTCCTCGAAGCGCTCGTACGCCCCGGCCGTCGGCCGACCCTCGGGCCCGCCCGAGATGTAGCCGTCGACGCCGGCCACGTTGCCGTACAGCTCGAGGTACTGGTTGTCCAGCTTGCCGGGAAAGCGGATCGGGTCCTGGCCGCTCTCGCTGCGGACCTGCGTGATCTCGCGCTCCAGGTCCGTCAGCTTCGCGACGAGCGAGTCGGCGTGCTCGGCGATGGACGGATCGCGGCCGGCCTCGGTGGCACGCTCCGAGACCGAGCCCACCTGCTCCATGACGGACCGCGCGGTGCGGAGCCCGGCCCAGACGGCGTCCACCGTGTCGCGCACGGCGGAGGCGACGCGGAACTGCTCGTCGTAGTCGTCCTGCGTGACTTCGCCTTCGAGCCGCGGATCGGCGAGCACGTGGAACCGGCGGACCTGCCCCTCGGCGACGGCTGGGCTCAGGCGAGCGCGGTATTCGCCCGGTGGCGCCTTGACCCCGTCCGAATAGCCCCAGATGACGACGTCGTCGGGCCGGTCCGGGCCGGGGTAGGTCAGGTCCCACGTCACCCGGTGCATGCCGGCGGTCGTGGGCAGCCGCGTGGTGCCGAGGGAGTCGGCGGCTACGGAGTCACTGGAGAAGACGCGAACCACGCGATCGTTCGCGTCCACGACGTCGAGCCTGATCTCGTCGTCCACGTCGTCGGCCAGATAGTAGTGGATCGTCGCGCCGTGCGGCCGCGGCTCCGGAGAATCCGGAAGGTCCGGGCCGCCGACCCCTCGATCGTTCACGCGAACTGCGTCGCGCGGCCGGTAGAGGTGCGCGGCCGAGCGGGCCACGTCCCCGGTGATCCCGCGGAGCGGCGTGACGTCGTCCAGGATCCAGAAGCCGCGGCCCATCGTGGAGATGACCAGGTCGCCCCGGTGCACGCGCATGCCGGTGACGGGCGTGACGGGCAGATCGTTCTGGAGCGGCTGCCAGCGCTCGCCGTCGTCGAACGAGACGTAGACGCCGCGCTCGGTGCCGGCGTAGAGCAGTCCCGTCCGCTCGGGGTCCTCGCGCACGGTGCGCACGAAGTGCCCGTCGGGGATGCCGTTCCGGCCCGTGGTCAGCAGCCGCCAGCTCTGGCCGTAATCGCCGGTGGCGAAGATGTAGGGGCGGACGTCGCCGAGCCGGTAGCGGTGGACGGCGGCGTAGGCGACGCCGGCCCGGTGGGGCGAGACCTCGAGCTCGTCCACGGTGCCCAGCTCGGGCATGTCGTCGGGCGTGACGTCGTCCCAGCTCGCGCCGCCGTTCCGCGTGAGGTGGATCCGGCCGTCGTCGCTGCCCGCCCAGAGTGTATTCCGGTCATGCGGCGAGACGACGAGCGAGAAGACCGTGTTGTAGATCTCGACGCCCGTGATGTCGTGGTTGATGGGCCCGCCCGCCGCTTCCTGGTGCTCCGGCGTGTTCGTCGTGAGGTCCGGGCTGATCGTCTCCCAGGTCATGCCGCGGTCGGTGGTGCGGTGCACGTACTGCGACGCGTGATAGGCGACGTCCGGATCGTGCGGTGAGACGACGATCGGGCTGACCCACTGGAAGCGGTGGCGCAGGTCCTTCGCCGCCTGCCCGAGCTGGAGCTGGGGATAGAGGTTGACGTTCCGGCGCTGGCCCGTGCGCGTGTCCATGACGTTGATCGCGCCGCCGTAGCAGCCGCCCCAGATCACCTCGGGACGATCCGGGTGAAGGCCCACCGGTCCGGTCTCGCAGCCGCTCGCGAAGCGCCACTCGGCCTTCGGGTGGACCGCGGTGCTCGGCATCCATGCCGGCACGCTCAGCGCGTCGTTGTCCTGCTGGCCGGCGTAGAGCCGGTACGGGAAGCCGTTGTCCACGATGACGTCGTACAGCTCCGCCGTGGGCTGATTGTAGTACGTGGACCAGCTCGCGCCGCCGTTCACGCTGACCTGGGCGCCGCCGTCGTTGGCGACGACCATGTGTTTCGGATCGTCCGGGTTGATCCACAGGTCGTGCACGTCACCATGGGGCACGGGAATCATCTCGAAGGTGCGGCCGCCGTCGTCGGAGCGGTACAGCCGCGTGTTGAGCGCGTAGACGGTGTTCTCGTCCCGCGGGTCGGCGACGACGTGCGTGTAGTACCACGCCCGCTGGCGGAGGTTGTTGTCGTCGTTCACGCGGGTCCAGCTCCGGCCCGCGTCGTCGGAACGGTAGACGCCACCGTCCGGCTCGTGCTCGATGATCGCCCAGACACGGTCCGGATCGCCTCCCGAGACGGTGACGCCGACCTTGCCGACCACGCCCTCCGGCAGGCCGCCGCCGAGCTTCTCCCAGCTGTCGCCGCCGTCGGTCGTCTTGTAGACGCCGCCCTCCGGCCCGCCGCTGATCATCGTCCACGGCTTGCGCTCGGCGCGCCACATCCCGGCGTAGATCTCACGCGGGTTGCGCGGGTTCATGGCCAGGTCGACGGCGCCGGTGCTGTCGTTGGCGAAGAGCACCTTCTCCCAACTCTCGCCACCGTCTTCCGACCGGTAGACACCCCGCTCCTCGTTCCTGTCGAACGGATTGCCGAGCGCGGCGAGGTAGACCAGGTCCTCGTCGCGGGGGTGCACGACGATCCGCCCGATCTGCCCCGCGTCGGGAAGCCCGAGAAACGACCAGGTCCTGCCGGCGTCCGTCGACCGATACACGCCCTCGCCGATCAGCACGTTGCCGCGGATGCAGGCCGAGCCGGTGCCGACGTAGATCACGTTCGGATCGGACGGCGCGACGGCGACGGCGCCGATCGGCGCGACGTCGAAGAAGTCGTCGCTGATGTTGCGCCACGTCGTCCCGTCGTCGTCCGTGATCCACACACCGCCACCGAC
>CAZADJ010000303.1:0-2945 GCA_964483845.1 uncultured Actinomycetota bacterium
CGGTGTCGGTGCGTGGCTCCTCGCCCTGGCCGTCTTCGCGGACCGCTTCGCTGCCATCTTCCCCGTCTGACAGGAGCTCGACGAGCGCATCGCCGCGATGGAGCGGGCCCGCGGGGAGCTCGCGGCGCTCTTCGGTGATGCGGCACGCAGGGGGGCCGAGGGACGCTACTGCCACCTCATCGAACACCGCCCCCGGCCCTGACCCCGCATCGCGGTCGGTCGACCCGTCGGAGGAGGTCGCCGGGCCCGGGCGCACTCATGGTCGCGCCGCCGGCCTCCTTTCCGCGGCGAGCTGCTCCCAGCTCGAACCTCCGTCGGTGCTCTCCAGCAGACCCGGCCCGGGGCTCGCCCGGCGTCCTCGCTCACCACGAACCCGAGCGGATCCTCGAGGCCGGAGCATCATGACGCCCATCATCATCCACCTCATCCAGTCCGTCATAGCCTGGGTTCTGTGCATGAAGACGATGGTCGTGATCGACATGAGACACCTCCGGCGCGGCGGTCGAGCCGCCGTCCATCGAGCGACGGGATCGTGCGACACGCTGCTCGCGGGTGCGGCGGTCCTGACGCTCGCCGGGCTCCTCCTGCTGCTGGCCGCCGCCCCGGCCGGCGCTCACGCGGCGCTCGTCGACGCGACGCCGGGGCCGGGGGTGGAGTTGGCCACGCCGCCGGGGGTGGTGGAGCTGCGCTTCAGCGAACCGCTGATCGCCGACCTGTCGTCGGCGACGGTGGTCGACCCCGATGGGCAACGGTGGACGGCCGAGGTCGCCGACGGGACCGAGATGCGCGTCCGGCTGGAGACCACCGCCCGCGGCCTGTACCGGGTGGAGTGGAAGACGGTGAGCCCCCTGGACGGGCACACCTTGCGCGGCAGCTTCGCGTTCGGGGTCGGCGTCGATCCCGGCGAGGTGGAGGAGTTCGCCCCGGTGCCGTCTCCGGGGGATCGGGCCCTCATCGCGCCGCGCGCGGTGGAGTACGCGGCGCTGCTGGTGGCGGTCGGGATGCTGCTGGTGCGCCGCCTCGCGGCCGTCGATCCGGCAGTGTCGATGGCACGGCGCGACGTCCGCGGGCCGCTCGTCGTGGCGCTGGCGGCCGGCGCGGTCGTGGTCACCGGAGAGGGCGTGCTGGCAGCCGGGGACGTGACCGCGATCGGCAGCTTCCTGCGCGCCGGACCGGGGGTCGTGCGCCTGGCGCGCCTCGGTCTGGTCGCGGTTGCGCTCGCTGCCGCGGTCATGCGGGTGCGCTGGCTGATCGCCGTGACGCTGGCCGGGGCGCTGGTGGCACTGTCCGCCGCGGGACACGCCGCCGCCACGGAGCCCACCTGGTGGGGGGTGGGGGTGAACAGCGCCCACCTCATCGCGGCTGGCCTGTGGGCCGGCGCGATCGGGGGACTGTTCGCGCTGCGTCCCCCTGGCGGCTGGCGTGGCGAGGAGATGCGCGAGCTGCTGCGTCGCTTCACCCCCGTGGCGATCACCGCCTTCGTCGCCACGGTCGCGTTCGGCACCCTGCGCGGCGCCCAGGAGCTGACCGGGTTGGGGGACCTCGTCCGCAGCGACTACGGGCAGGTCCTGACGTTGAAGGTGCTCGCTGTCGCCGCGATGGTCCCGCTGTCCTGGCGGGCGTGGCGTCGTCGCGAGGCACGGCCGCTGGCCGAGTCGGTGCTCGCCGTCGGCGTGGTCACCCTGGCCGCGGTGCTCGCCGCCTTCCCGCTCCCGCCGCAGCGCGCCGCCGACACCTCGCCCCCTCCGGTCGCGGAGGACGAGGCGCTGCCGCGCGAGGGGGACACGACCCTCGGTGGCGACACGGGTGACGTGCTCGTCGGCCTCACGCTGCGTCCCGGAGAGGTTGGCCGGAACGAGGCCCTCGTCCATCTGCTGCCCACGGGCGGACCGCAGGAGGCGGAGCGCCTCGACGCGCGGCTCACCGTCGGCGGCGAGGAGGCCGGGCTCGAGATCTGCGGGGCCACCTGCCGACAGGCTGCCGTGCATGTACGGGGTGGGGAGGAGATCGCGGTGGCCGTCGCCGGTGTCGACGACGAACCGGCGACCTTCATCCTGCCCGACGAGCTGCCTCCCCCCGACGGACGGGACCTGCTCGGGCGCGTCGATGAGCGCATGAACACGCTGGACACGTACCGGTACGAGGAGGTCCTCGGTCCGGCCGAGCCTCCGATCCGCTCCGAGTGGGCGATCCAGGCCCCCGACCGTCTCCACGGCGTCGTCTACGACCGCGACACCGGCGACATCGCCCGCGAGACGGTCCGCATCGCGGACCGCACCTGGAACCGTCGGCCACCTGACGAGGACTGGTCGGTCTCCGACAGCCCCGCCCTCGCCGTCCCCTCGCACATCTGGGACTACCCGGACCGCGTGGCGGTCCGGATCGTCGCGACCGAGGTCGTCGACGGCGAGCAGATGGACGTGCTGTCCTTCTTCATCGACCACACCAGCGGCCCGATCTGGTACCGGTTGTGGGTCGACGACGACGACCTCGTCCAGCGTGCGGAGATGCGCGCCCGCGGCCACTTCATGGACCACGACTACGGTGACTTCGACGCTCCCTTCGCCATCGAGCCGCCTGGTCGGTAGATGGAGGCAGCCGCCCGCTCCTCCTACGCTGGTCGATCTCCGGGTAGGTGACCACGTTGCCTGGTGACACCGCGCCCGACGACGACCACCGGGTGGTCCCCACCTACATCAAGACCTGGTGGACCGCGGAGCAGCGCGAGTTCCAGGATGACGTGAGCGAACAGGCGTGCCCCTGACGTCGTCGCTCGCTGCGGGACCGATGGTTCCGGTCAGGTGACCGCGGACGGGGTTCGCACGGTTCTCACGGCGCGGGGCGGGAACAGCATCGCGCCCCCGTACCGTCGCGGTGCTCGCGACGACAGGGAGTCGGCGGTGACGACCGCGGTCCTGTACGAGCATCCCGCGTGGTTCGGGCCG
>CAZADJ010000304.1:0-2943 GCA_964483845.1 uncultured Actinomycetota bacterium
GCGCGGGGCATGGGCCTCACCGAGTGGCAGATCATGCGCCGCATCGAGCTCCCGCTCGGCGCCCCGGTGATGCTGGCCGGGATTCGCGTCGCGTTCATCCAGGTCATCGCGACGGCGACGCTCGGCGCGATCGTCGGCAGCGGCGGCGGGCTCGGACGCTACATCATCGACGGTTTCGCGAACCTGAGCCGCGACGGTCTGCCCGAGGTCTTCGCCGGCGCGCTCCTCGTCGCCGCCCTGACCGTCGTCTGCGAGTACCTGTTCACCGCTGGCGAGCGCACCGTCCTGCCGGGCGGGGTGCGTCGCCTGGTCAAGACCGCCGACGTCGCCGAGACCGCCCAGGCCGGAGGCGGCTGACGCCCCGCATCCCGCGACCGACCGCTCGTGCCGCTACGTTCCCAGGTGGGTGGCTCGCCACGCGACGCCGGCCAGACGCTGCCAGGGACACCGCGATGATCGGAGAGTGCCAGCGTGCGACCGAGGACCCAGTACGCGAGCAGCGACGACGTCCACATCGCCTACCAGGTGTTCGGCGAGGGCGACCTGGACCTGGTGGTCGTCCAGGGGCTGGTGTCGCACATCGACCTGTTCTGGGACTGGCCGCCCTACGCGCGCTTCATGGAGCAGCTCGGATCCTTCGCCCGCGTCATCACCTTCGACAAGCGCGGCGTCGGGCTCTCCGACCGGGTCCCCCCCGACGACCTGCCCTCGCTCGAGGAGCGGATGGACGACGTCCGCGCCGTGATGGACGCGGCCGGATCGGAGCGCGCCGCGCTGTTCGGTGTCTCCGAGGGTGCGCCGATGTCGCTGCTGTTCACCGCCACCTACCCCGAGCGCGTGTCGGCGCTCGTCCTCCACGGTGGGATGGCGCGCTCCGTCGCGGACGAGGACTACCCGTACGGCCCGCCCCGGGACGCCCTGATCACGTCGATGACCGAGTTCGTCAACCCCCACTGGGGTGAGGGGGTCCTGCTGGACATCTTCGCGCCCAGCCTCGCCGACGACCCGGCCGAGGCGGAGGCGTGGATCCGCCGGTCGCTGGCTGCCGCCAGCCCCGCGGCGATCGAGGCGCTGTGGTTCATGGCGATCAACGTCGACGTGCGCTCGGTTCTCCCCGCGATCCGCTGCCCGACCCTGGTCGTCCACCGGCGCGGCGACCGGGTGATCCCGCGGCAGGGCGCCCAGTGGATGGCGGATCGGATCGAACCCGCCGAGTACGTCGAGGTCCCCGGGTCGGACCACTTCCCGTGGACGGGCGACCAGGACTCCGTGCTCGGCGAGATCGAGGAGTACCTCACCGGCCTGCGCGCCGGTGCGGTCCCCGACACCGTCCTGCTGACGGTGCTGTTCACCGACATCGTCGGGTCCACCGACAAGGCCACCGAGCTCGGTGACGAGCGGTGGAGCCGGCTGCTCGACCAGCACGACGACCTCACCCGCCGTTACCTCGAGCGCTTCCGCGGACGGGAGGTGAACCACACCGGTGACGGGTTCGTGGCCGTGTTCGACGGTCCGGCGCGGGCGGTGCGGTGCGCCCAGGCGCTGGTGGATGCCATGTCCGAGATCGGCCTGGAGATCCGCGCCGCTCTCCACACCGGCGAGGTCGAGCTGCGGGGGGACGAGGTCGCCGGGATGGCCGTGCACATCGCCGCGCGGGTCGAGTCGCTGGCGTCACCGAGCGAGGTGCTGGCCACGCGGACGGTGAAGGACCTCGTCGTCGGTTCGGGGATCACCTTCGAGGACCGCGGCGCCCACGAGCTGAAGGGCGTCCCGGACACGTGGGAGCTGTACGCCGCGGTGGGATGAGCTCCACGCCACCGCGGGAGCTCCACGTCGCCGCGGGATGAGCTCAACGCCGAGTGGATGAACCGACGGTCGGTCCGGGTTCCCTCGGGTGCCTACGACCGCTGTAGCATCCCCAGCTGATCCTACCGGCCCGCCCATCCAGCAACGGAGGCCCCCATGCGCATGCGTCGTTACATCCAGTGGAGGACGCTCATCGTCCCCCTGATCGTCGTGCTCGCGTTCGTCGTCGCGGCGTGCGACACCCTCGACACCGATGACGACGTCGCCGTCGACGATCCCCCCGAGGACGAGCCCACGGAGGACGTCGAGGAACGGGACGGGCCGACCGTCACCGTCGCGTCGTTCAACTTCCCCGAGAGCGTGCTGCTCGCCGAGATCTACGCCCAGGCGCTCGAGGCGCAGGGCTACCCGGTCGCCCGCCAGCTCGACCTCGGTGCCCGCGAGCTGATCTTCCCCTCCCTGCAGGACGGTGAGCTGGATCTGCTCCCGGAGTACGTCGGGTCGGCGCTGTCCACCGGGTTCGGCGAGGAGGCCTCCTCCGATCTCGACGACACGCTGGAGCAGCTCCGGGCGGAGTTCGCCGCGTACGATGTCACCGTCCTGACCCCGGCTCCGGGCGAGAACACGAACACGTTCACGGTGATGCCCGACTTCGCCGAGGAGCACGGCCTGACCGCGATCAGCGACCTCGCCGACCTCGGCCGCCCGGTGGTCATGGGTGGCCCACCGGAGTGCGAGGGGCGCATGACGTGCCTCGAGGGGCTGCGCCAGGTGTACGGGCTCGACGTCGAGTTCGAGGTGATCGCCGAGGTCGCGCCGCGCGTCGCGGAGCTCGAGGCGGGCAACATCGACACCGCGCTGATGTGGACGACGATGCCGATCATCGCCGAGACCGGCCAGATCATGCTCGAGGACGACGAGGGCATGTTCCCCGTCGAGAACATCGTGCCCGTGGTGGCTGACGCGATCGTCGACGCGTACGGCGACGCGATCGTGACGCTGCTCGACTCCATCACCGAGCGCATCACCACCGAGGTTCTGATGGATCTCAACACCGAGATCGAGGTCGACGCGCGCGACCCGCGTGACGTCGCAACCGACTGGCTCGAGGCGGAGGGCTTCCTCGACTGATCCCGG
>CAZADJ010000305.1:0-2939 GCA_964483845.1 uncultured Actinomycetota bacterium
CGTCCACGGTGTCGACGATGTCGCCGAGCGGGGAGCTCGCGGTCTCACCGTGCAGGAACGACCCGGCCGACGGCGTCCTGAAGGTGGTGATCGCACGACGCAGACGGACGTCGCCGAAGCCCGCCTGCGTGACCAGGTGGCGCAGTTCGTCGGCGTCGCCGAGCGCGTACGGCGAGGCGATGATCTGTGCGGCCTCGACGCCGAGGTGTCGGCTCACGGTGTCACGGAGGATCCGGTAGCCGGGCTGCCGCTCGATCGACCCGCAGGTGCTCACGCCGAGGCGAGCACCGTCCGTGGCCACCCGGGACATCTCGCGCAGTGCCTCTCCCGGGTCCGCGAGGAACTGGAGCCCCTGCTGGCAGAGGACGACGTCGAAGCTGCGGTCCGCGTAGGGGAGCGCGTGTGCGTCACTGCGGTCCCAGCTGACGGTCGGTAGGCGGCCGGCGCTCACCTCGGCCGCGATGGCGAGCATCGCCGGGTTGACGTCCACCCCCGTGACGGCGCCGTCCGGTGCGACGCGGGGAGCGGCGTGCCGGGCCACGATCCCGGTGCCACAGGCGACGTCGAGGACCCGCTGGCCCTCCCGGAGGTCGACCGCGTCGACCAGGTCCGCGGCCCACGGATCCATCAGCGCAGGGACGAGGAACCGCTCGTAGGTCCGCGCGCCCTCCTCGTCCAGCTGCCAGCTGCTCGTCTGCTCGGTCGCGGTGCTCATCGTGGGGCCTCCGGTCGGTGTCCCTGAGGACCTTGGGGGGAGCGTCGTCCGTCCGCATCGGTAGGAACACCTATCCCCCTGCCCATCTCCACGATCGAGCGTCCTGGCGGCCGCTCGTGGCATGCTGACGTCATGACCTCCCACCCGGGGGCCGCCGAGGGAGAGGCCGCGCTCGCCGCGTGCGACTGGCAGAGGGCGCGGACGTGCTTCGAGCGGGCCCTCACCGACGGCGAGACCGCGGCGTCGCTCCGCGGACTCGGCCTGGCGTTGTACTGGCTCGGGGAGCACGAACGGTCGCTGGCGGTGCTGGAACGTGCCTACGCCCTGCACCGCCAGGCAGGCGAGCGCCGGCCCGCCGCTCACGTCGCCGTGCGACTGGCGATGCTCCACGGGCTGATCAACGGGGACGGCGCCGCTGCCAGCGGCTGGATCGGGCACGCGCAGCGCATGCTCGAGGGTGAGGAGCGTTGTGGCGAGGCCGGGTGGCTCGAGCTCTTCCTCGCCGCCTCGACATCGGATCCGGCGGAGCGGGCCGAGCGGGCCAGGGGGGCCGCTGACATCGGTCGGAGCGTCGCCGATCCCGGCCTCGAGTTCGACGCGCTCGCGTACGAGGGCAAGGCAGCGGTCGAGCGCGGCGCGGTCGTCCGGGGCATGGCGATGATCGACGAGGCCGTCGCCGCCGTGAGCAGCGGGATCGTGGACGACCCGTGGCCGACCGCGGAGATCCTGTGCACGCTCTTCCACGCCTGTGAGCTCGCCGTCGACGTCAGGCGCGCGGAGCAGTGGCTCGGCGCGGTCGACCGCCACGTCGAACGCACCGGCGAGGTGCCGACCTTCGGGATCTGCCGGATGCACTACGGCGGCCTGCTCACCGCAGCCGGCCGCTGGACCGAGGCCGAGCGCGAGTTGGTCACCGCGATCGAGGTGTACGAGTCCGGCTACCACGGCACCCGCCACGAGCCGGTGCTACGGCTCGCGGATCTGCGCGCACGCCAGGGTCGACTGGAGGAGGCCGAGCGCCTCCTCACCGGCTACGAGGAGCACCTCGAGGCGGCGCAGCCCCGCGCCCGCGTGCACCTCGCGAGAGGAGAGCCGGAGGTCGCCGCGACGGTGATCTCGCGGCACCTCGGGCGACGGGGACGCGGACTGGCCGCTGTCCCACTGCTCGCGCTCCTGGTCGAGGTGGAGCTCGCGCGCGACGACCCGGACGCGGCGGGTGCCGTCGCGTCCGAGCTGGTCGAACTGGGCCGGATGTGCGACCAGGCCTCCGTCAGCGGTCTCGGGGCCCTGTCCGAGGCCCGGGTCGCGGTCGCGACGGGCGCCGACGCCGTCGCGCCCTTCGAGCGTGCGCTGGCGCTCCTCGCCGAGGCGGACCTGCCCTACGAGCTGGCCCGGGCGCGTCTGGAGCTGGCCACCGTCCTCGCCGACCGCCAGCCCGAGGTCGCGCGCGGCGAGGCGCGAGGTGCGCTCGACCGCTTCGAGGATCTCGGTGCGTCCCGGGATGCTGATGCGGCCGCCGAGTTGCTGCGCCATCTGGGCGACCGCGGTCGTGCACGACCCCGGAAGACGGGACCGCTCACCGCGCGGGAGGAGGAGGTCCTCGAGCTCGTCGCCGAGGGGCTCAGCAACGCCGAGATCGCCGAGCGCCTCTTCATCAGCCGACGAACGGCGGAGCACCACGTCAGCAGCATCCTCGCCAAGCTCGGCCTCGCCAACCGCACCGAGGCCGCTGCGCACGTGCTGCGTAGCGGCTGATCCCACGGTCGACGACCCGCGGACGCGCGCGCAGCGCACGCAGGCGCCCCGGTGCCGCCGTCGGGCAGGGCTGGGTGGGGCCGGTCACGAAGTCCTGGACACGAAGTCCCGCACAGGACAGTTCCCCGGAGGGCCCGCTGTGGTGAGTGAGCGCACGTCCGTGAAGTACCTGGTGGCGACCGGCCTCGCGCTGGTGCTGCTCGCTGCCGTGATCGCCGTCCCGTCGGTCGCGGCCGGCGACACGCTCCTCGGCGAGGATGGCGGCGTGGCGGAGCTGCCCGCCGACCTGCTCGAGGATCTGCCGGAGACGGCCGATCTCGCCGAGCTCGACCCCGACGCGCTGACGTTCGAGACGCTCATCCACGTCACCGACGAGCTGCCCGAGCTCGAGCAGCCGCTCGACCACGGCCCGCCGGTCCCCGAGGACTCCATCGGCATCGGGCCCGGCTCGACCCTGATCGTCAACTTC
>CAZADJ010000306.1:0-2910 GCA_964483845.1 uncultured Actinomycetota bacterium
GGGGGCCGCCGAGTACGGTCGCGGCCGTGAAGTTCCTCACGACCCTGATCGCCACGATGTCCGCTCCGGCGGCCGAGGGCAGCGTCCGTACGCTCGTGCGGGTCCTCGTCGTCCTCGGCGTGGCGCTCGCGGCCTTCACCGTCGGGTTCCAGGTCGTGATGGCGTTCGAGGGACGCGAGTTCACCTGGCTCTCCGCCATGTACTGGGCGTTGGTGACGATGAGCACGCTCGGTTACGGCGACATCGTCTTCCAGACCGACCTCGGACGCATGTACTCGCTGGTCGTGCTCGTCGGTGGGGCGACCCTCGTCCTCGTCGTCCTCCCCTTCACCTTCATCCAGCTCGTCTACCTGCCGTGGCGTGCGGCGATGCGGAGCGCGCAGGCACCGCGCTCGCTGCCGGAGGAGACGAGCGACCACGTGATCGTCGCCGGTCTGGGACCGGTCGAGGAGGCGCTGATCCACCGGCTCGAGGCGGCCGGGATCACCTACGCCCTGCTGGTCGACGAGGCCGAGGAGGGGATCGCGCTGCACGAGGAGGGCTACCGGGTCGCGGTCGGACCCAGGGACGACCCCGACACCTACCGGGCGATGCGTGCGGACCGGGCCGCCATGCTCTTCACCGCCCGCACGGACACGGTGAACACGCACACCGTGTTCACGCTGCGGGAGGTGACCGACCGGGGCGTCGCCGTCGCGACCGCCGACTCCGACGACGCGGTCGACATCCTCGAGCTCGCCGGCTGTGACGTGGTCCTGCAGTTCGGCGAGCTGCTCGGTGGGGCGCTGGCACGTCGGATCCTCGCCCCGACCGCGCGCAGCAGCATCGTCGCCACCTTCGAGGACCTCGTGATCGCCGAGGCGTCCGCCGCGGGGACGCAGCTCGTCGGGAGCTCGCTGGCGGAGCTCGGTCTCCGGGAGCGCTTCGGCGTGAGCGTGGTCGGGGTGTGGGAGCGCGGCTCCCTGGAGCCGGCGACCCCCGACTGTGTCATCGAGGAGCGGTCGATCGTGCTGCTCGCCGGCACGCGCGAGCAGGTGGAGGCGTACGACGACGCCTTCGCCCCCGGTGACGACCCCGGCGCCGGAGCCGACGGCTCCGGGGGCGACGGTCAGCTGGTCATCGTCCTCGGTGGCGGGCGGGTCGGGCGCGCGACCGCACGGGCGCTGCGCGAGGCGGACATCCCCTGCCGTGTGGTGGAGCGACTCGAGGAACGGGTCGCGCGGCTGCCGGCCGAGATGCGCGAGGACGGGGACTACGTCCTCGGGGACGCCGCCGACCGGGAGGTGCTGCGCCGCGCCGGGATCGAGGACGCCTCGGCCGTGGTGGTCACCACCCACGACGACGACATGAACCTGTACCTCACCATGTACTGCCGGCGCCTGCGGCCCGAGATCGAGATCCTCGGCCGGGTCACCATCGAGCGGAACCTGCGCAGCATGCACCGCGCCGGTGCCGACTTCGTCCTCTCGTACGCCTCCATGGGAGCGACCGAGGCCTGGAACGCGTTCCGGGGCGACTCCCGTGTGCTGCTCGCCGAGGGGCTGGTCATCTTCCGGGTGCCGGTCCCCCCGCGCCTCGCCGGCCGGACCCTACGTGGGACCGAGATCCCCGCGGAGACCGGCTGCCACGTGATCGCGATGATGCGCGACGGGCGGATCTCCACCGATCTGGATCCCGACGATCCGCTGCCCGCGGACGCGGAGATGGTCCTGATCGGTGACGACGAGGCCGAGGACCGGTTCCTCAACCGCTACGTCGCCGGTGCGGACGGGACCGGGCTCGGGGGCTGGTGGCAGCGTCTCGGTCGGCGGGGGTGATCGACGCTGTCCGGGCCGTCCTGTCCCCGTCCGGCTGGTTGGATGGGGGAGGGCGCACGGTGACCGGTAGAGGCGACTGCGGCGGGAGGCGATCGTGGAGTACGTGAGACTCGGAGACACCGGGCTCGAGGTGTCGCGCATCTGGCTCGGGATGATGAGCTACGGCACCCCGGAGTGGCGTCCGTGGGTGCTCGACGAGGCCGACGCCGAGCCGTTCGTGGAGCGGGCGCTCGAGCTCGGCATCAACACCTTCGACACGGCCGACATGTACTCGCAGGGCGTGAGCGAGGAGGTGACGGGGAAGCTCGTGCTCCGGCACGCACCTCGGGAGGAGGTGGTGATCGCCACGAAGGTGTTCCACCCGATGGGCGAAGCACCCAACCGGGGCGGGCTGTCCCGCAAGCACATCATGGACGCGATCGACGCGTCGCTCCGCCGGCTCGGCACCGACCACGTCGACCTGTACCAGATCCACCGCTTCGACCCGGACACGCCGGTCGAGGAGACGATGGAGGCGCTCCACGACCTCGTCCGCTGGGGCAAGGTGCGCTACCTGGGAGCCTCGTCGATGCACGCCTGGCAGTTCGCGAAGGCGCAGCACGTCGCGGTGCGCAACGGCTGGACACCGTTCGTCTCGATGCAGAACCACTACAACCTCCTCTACCGCGAGGAGGAGCGGGAGATGCTCCCGCAGTGCCTCGACATGGCGGTCGGGGTGGTGCCGTGGAGCCCGCTGGCCCGTGGTCGGCTCGCGCGCCCGCCCGGAGAGGCGGACGCCACGCCCCGAGGCGAGTACGACGACTTCACGCGTCGGCTCTACGACGACGCGGCGACCGCGATCATCGAACGGGTCGGAACCGTCGCGGACGAGGTCGGGGCGAGCCGGGCGCAGGTCGCGCTCGCCTGGCTCCTCGCGCGGCCCGGGGTCACCGCACCGATCGTCGGCGCGACCCGCATGGAGCACCTGGAGGAGGCGGTGGGCGCGCTCGACGTGGCCCTGTCCGAGGAGCAGCGTGAGCGACTCGAGGATCCCTACCGGCCCCGACCGGTCCTCGGCCACCGCTGACGCTCCGGTCGCTGACGGTGGTCGGCG
>CAZADJ010000307.1:0-2903 GCA_964483845.1 uncultured Actinomycetota bacterium
AAACGGACCATCCCCGTGCAGACGCGCCGTGCCGATGTTCACGTGCACGAAGCACCGACGAGGGCGGCCCCCGGTCCCGTTGCGATCCCGGCTGAGATGTCCACAGGGGCGGCAGATCCATCCGC
Source organism: uncultured Actinomycetota bacterium (assembly GCA_964483845.1). Taxonomy (GTDB): domain Bacteria; phylum Actinomycetota; class Nitriliruptoria; order Nitriliruptorales; family JAHWKO01; genus CAZADJ01. The sequence goes on from CAZADJ010000307.1 coordinate 126, forward strand.
GGGGCTACCGCCAACCTGGGTGAGACTGAGTGGCGATGGGGATCGCCGCGGAGGAGACGGGAACGTTCACGTCCGACGGTCGGACGCCGACCCTGCGCGCCTTCCTCGGCCACTGGCTCGAACTGCAGAGCGAGCGGCTCCGGCCCGCGACACTCGGTTCCTACACCGGGCTCGTCGAGCGCTACCTCGTCCCCCACCTCGGCGACGTGGCGCTCGATCAACTTGACTCCGAACGGATCGAGCGCCTCTACCACCACCTGCTCACCGAGGGCGGCACGCAGGGCAAACCTCTGGCCATCCGCACCGTCGGAACGGTGGACACGGTCCTGCGAACGGCGCTCGACGACGCCTGCGCACGAGGCCTGATCGAGCACAACGTCGCCGTGGACGTCGATCTCCCCCGCATCCACCCGCGCACCGGGATCGACGGCGACCAGAGCACCGTCCACGCCTGGACCCGCGACGAACTGCACCGCTTCCTGGATGTGATCGTCCGCCATCCGCTGGCACCGCTCGTGCGCACGGCGGTCGGAACTGGAGCCCGATGCAATGAGCTCCTGGCGATCACCTGGGACGACGTCGACCTGGACGCCTCAAGCGTGCGCATCGACCGCACCCTGCGGGTCGATCGAGGCCGCGCCCGTCGCCAGCCCCTGCGGGCTGGCCGTCCCCGCACCGTCCACGTCGACCCCACGACCCTCGCCGCCCTCGAGGCGCAACGCGGCGCACAGGCGAGCGCTCGGGAGGCCGCCGGCGACCACTGGTCGCCGCGGTGGCCGCTGGTGTTCACCGGCTCCGAGGGCCGACACCTCCAGCCGGCGAACCTCCGCAAGGAGTTCCGCGACCTCGTGCGCCTGACCGACGTCCAGCCGATCGCGTTCGGTGACCTGCGCCATACCCACGCGGTCCTGCTCCTCCAGGCCGGGGCGGCGATCCACGTCGTGTCCGCACGACTCGGCCACCGCACGCTCCAACGGACCGTCGATACCTACGCCCACTCCGCGCTGTTCGATCGCGAGGCTGCGCGAATGCTCGGCTCCTGTCTCCAGTGGTGATGATCGCGCTCCCGGTGAGCCGGAGTCCGCGCTGCTCCGCATCGTCGATCCAGCAGACCTGGCCAGGAGCTGACCGGGCCATCAGCGGAGCTCGTTGATGTCGGCGCACGGCTACACCCGACACGCACGTGGGAAGATGCGCGACCTCGGCCTGAGCGTCTCGGACGTCAACGCCATCGTCACCGCCGGTGATGTCATCGAGCAGTACCGGGTGCGTCGAGGCGCGCTGCTGTACGGGCGCATCGGCGACCGTGAGTTCCACGTCTCGCTCGTCCACGACCCGTCGAGTGGAGTTACGCTGGTGACGACCGTGTACGAGGTCGACCGCGGCACGTTCCCGAACGGTCGACGAAGGAGGCAGCCGTGAGCAACCACGTGCAGCTGTCCGACGGCGCCTCTTGTCCGATCTGTTCCATGGACGGGCACCTCCGCCGTCGCACGACGACCGAGGCCGATCTCGTGGATGGTCGGACCGTCGTCGTACACGGCGTCCCGACCTACGTCTGCGACCGCTGCGGCATCGAACTCTTCGACGAGACGACGACCCGCAAGCTCGAGTCCTTCTACGAGCACGCCGCGAGTGATCGAGCACGCACCTTCGTCGTGGACTACGAGGCCATCGAGTTCTCAGCTGCGTCGAGACGCGGCTCCGCACCCTGAGTAACCCTCGGAGACACCGACCGTGGAGGACCTCGCATGACCGCCATGGGCAGGACCGATCGCCGCGCGACGCCGGATGAGGTCCGGTCGCACGCTGACATACTGAAGCGGGCTGCCCACGAGATCGGTCTCAGCGACATCCGGATCCTCGAAGACGGAACCCTCGTGGTTCACTCGGACGACGAGGGTCTGCGCGAGGTGATCGCACTCGTCTCGCGTGGCCGCGAGATCACCGGCACCTACCTGCACGTCATCACCGATGACGTCCGGGCAGCGCAGGGTGCCCGGCCCCTGTGACGGCACACGGATCATCCCACGAACGGATGAGCTTGACCTGAAGAGTCATCCACAGGGGATATGAGAACGGTCGTCGCCGGTAGCTGGTCGTGCGCGATGCTGGCAGGCATGGCCGTCACCGCTGACCCACACGACCAGGCTCCGACGCTCGACGAGCACCTGCGTGACTGGCTGGAGCACGTACGGCCCCGACTCCGGCCATCGACATGGAGCTCGTACGCCGGGGTGGTGGAGCGCCACCTCGTACCGCGCCTCGGTGAGACCCCAGTGGATGAACTCAGCGCCGCGACCGTGACCCAGGTCTTCCACGAGTTGCGACGTGAGGGTTCGCAAGACGGCGGCCCACTCGCGGTGGGGACCGTGAAGTACACGCGCACTGTGCTCCGTTCCGCCCTCGAGTACGCCCGCACACTCGGACACGCCCGCCTCAACGCGGCCGCCGAGGCCTCGATGCCGGATGAGGATGAGGACGACGCCGACGCCGGCGCGGGAGCCGGGGCCAGCGCCACCACCTGGACCAGCGAGCAGCTCACGAGCTTCCTCGACTATGTACAGCGTCATCCGATGAGTCCCCTGATCGAAGTCGCTGCGGGGACTGGCGCCCGGCGCGGCGAACTGTTCGCCCTCACCTGGAGCGACGTCGATCTCGGGACCGCGAGCGTTCATATCCACCGGAGGCTTTCCGTGCGGAGTGGTGAAGCTCGCTTCGAACCGCTTTCGAGGCGGTTCCAGGGTGTCTCAGCGTTACCGACCGATACCCCTCCAT
>CAZADJ010000308.1:0-2872 GCA_964483845.1 uncultured Actinomycetota bacterium
CGTCGCGACGCGGCCAGCGCGAGCGCGGCGAACAGCGCGAGCACGGGGAGCGCAGCGCCGCCGCCGGTCGCCGGCAGCGACGGCGCGTCGGCGGCCGGCGGTGGCTCGTCGTCGGGAGCGCCGAGCCGATCGCCACGGACCACCTCGACCGTCAGGTTCGGGTCGGCGGCGATGTCCTCCTCGCAGAACGGCACGTCGTTCCAGGTCTTCTCTGAGAAGGCGCGCGTCTGGTCGTCGAAGTACGGCGACGTGACGTCCTCCGACTGCGAGTAGGTCACGATCGTGGAGACCTCGGGGCACCCGTCGGTGAACTGGACCACCATCACGAAGCTCGAGCCGTGCGGGGTGTCGTGGTACTCCTCACCGTCCCACACGACGTTGATGGCGTTGAACACCCCCAACCCGCCGGGACCGCCGTGCGTGGGGATGCGCTCCTCCCCGCGCGACGACCACTGGTGACCGCGGAGGCCGGCGTCCAGGGGGATGCCGGCGCTCTCGAGGTCGTTGACCGCGTCCCCGAGCGCCGCCTGCACCTGGGGGTGCGCGACGTTCAGGGTGTTCGGCGTGTTCACCGGGTCCTCCGCGTCGAATGGCTCGAGCCACGGGCTGGGCGCCGCGCCGCTGGCGTGGGTCCAGAAACGGCGGAACAGCAGGGCCCCGGCCGCATCGAGGTCGTCGCGCAGGTCCCACTCGGCGAGCACCGGGCACGCCCCGGAGACGTCGGTCGGACCGGAGGACGACGGCGCCACCCCGTCGGGGAAGGTCTCGCACATGTCGACGAGGTCGTCGCGGGTGAGCTCCGCCGCGTGCTGACGGTTGTTGAACACCGCGTCGACGAGTCGGGCGTGCGACCAGGTGCCGGTGTCCTCGTACTCGTCGTCGCCGCCGAGCCGGTCGAGGATGATGCGGATCCCGAGCCGGGTGCGCAGCGTCCGCTCCGTCTCCTCGTCCCCGATGATCTGCGCGAAACCGGTGAGCGGCTCGTCGAGGTTGGTCAGCCAGTGGCTGTCGTTCATGTTGCTGACGTGGTCGTCACGGAACAGGTGCGGGAGGTTCGACGGACCGAAGATCCCCGGTGCGACCGCATCGTCATCATCGTCCCAGTCGCACGCCGAGCGCGCACCGTCGAGGACGGGCAGGCGCAGCGCCGCGAAGGTCGCCTGGCCGAGCGGTGTGTTGCACTCCTGCGCCTTGCTGTCCGGGACGTTGGGCACGGCGGAGACGTCGCCGTAGTAGGCCTCGCCGTCACGGTCCGCGGCGACCGTGTTCACCCACGGGATGCCGAGGTAGTCGCGCTGGATGTCGAAGACGTCACGGACGCTCTGCGCCCGGTTCTTCTCGAAGAAGTGGTTCAGGTAGCGGAAGTTGGTCTCGTTGACGTCACCCATGGCCCAGGCGCGGGCCGGTGTCCACGGGAAGATCGGCAGCCCGAGGATGCCGCTCATCACGGGGCCGTACTCGGTCGTGTACAGCGTGCGGCTCTCCTCCTCGATGGAGCCGTCCTCCCGCCGCACCTCGACGGTGAGGTCGTCGCGCGCCATCTCACGCGGCTCGCCGTCCACGAGGTAGGTCGTCGGCGAGCCGGGGACGAGCGTCAGCTCGACGGGCGTGAAGCGGTAGGCGGTGGACACGGTGTGCGACCAGGCCACCCCCTCGGTGTGCCCGATGAGGATGAGCGGTACCCCGTACAGCGACGCCCCGGCGACATCGGCCCGCCCGGGGATGGTGAGGTGCGACTGGTAGAGGCGCTCGCCGCCGTACCAGGGGAAGTGCGGGTTGCCGAGCAGCATGCCGCGGCCGTTGTCGGTGACGTCGGAGCCCAGCCCGTAGGCGTTGGAGCCGATGCCGAGCACCTCCGCCATCCGGTCCGGGATCTCGTCGACGAGGTCCAGCTGCTCCTGGGTGGGCGCGGTACCCGCGCTGCCGTCCGACCCGCCGTCGGACGGCAGCGCCGGGGTCGGCGGCTGGGCCGAACCGATCTCGTTGATCGCCACCCCGGTGCTGGCCAGGGACGCGAGCTGGTAGAAGCGCCGGTAGACGTCCATCTCGTCGATCTCGCGGACCCACGGCTCACCGGCGCAGCGCGGGTCGGAGATGCCGTCCACGCCGGTCTCGCGCAGCCAGTGGTTGTAGCCCGCGGCGTAGCCGCGCACCCCGGCGCGGATCGCGTCGCTCGGACCGTGCGGTGGGTCCTGCGAGACGAGGTCCTCGACGATGCCGGACCCGTTGATGCGGGCGTAGAAGAAGTCGGAGTCGAGGTTGGTGTTCACCGTGCCGTTGCCGCGGAAGTTCCACGTCCCGTCCGGCCCGAAGTACCTGGAGCGCTCCGCGTTCACGGTGACGTAGAAGTCGGCGGCCGTGCAGATGTTGTCGCGGGCGAAGGCGTAGCCGTACCCGAACGCGAGGTCCTCCCAGTCGTCGGCGAGGATGTGGGGGATGCCGTAGGTGGTGGTGCGGATCGTCGCCTCGAGCTGATGCTCTGACGCGTCGGCGAGCGGGAGCTGCAGCATCGTCAGGACCAGCACGCCGCTGAGCACGGCGAGCAGCCCGGGCCGGGTGCTCAGGGCGTTCGACATGGTGGGGGTCCTCCCGCGTCGTGATGACGGCCCCCGGGCCGCGAGGGCCGGGGACCCTCCCCGGACTTCGCCGCCCGCAGCCGGGGTTCCTCCCGCCCGTCCAGCGGCCAGCCGGGCTCCCCTGGTCGCGTCACGCGTGCATCCCCGGACGGGGCCGCGGACCAGCCGACAGCACCGGGGGACGGTCCACGGCCCGGCCGCGGTCATCCACAGGCACCGTCACACCGATCCCCACCGGCGGGCGGGGCCGGCGCACCATCCAGGGGAGAGAGGAGCGCCCGATGCCGACCTGGGAC
>CAZADJ010000309.1:0-1186 GCA_964483845.1 uncultured Actinomycetota bacterium
TCGACCACCTCGCCGGTCGGCTCGCCGCGGACCCGCTGGCCGACCCGATGGCGACCGAGCGCATCGCCGTGCAGAGCCGGGGCATGGAGCGGTGGCTGTCGCACCAGCTGGCGCAGCGTCTCGGCGCCACGACGGGAGACGACGGGGTCTGCGCGAACATCGACTTCCCGTTCCCCGGACGCGTCGTCCGTGAGGTGATGGCCGCGTGCGACGACGGGGCCGACCGCGACGATCCCTGGGAGCCGGACCGGCTCGTCTGGCCGGTCCTGGAGCTGCTGCCGGGCCTCGAGGCGCCCGGCGCGGAGCGGATCCGCAGCTACCTCCGTGGTGGCGACGTCGTCGACCGGCGTCGCTACGGACTGGCCCGCCGGATCGCGGATCTGCTCGATCGCTACGCGATGTTCCGTCCGCGGATGGTCCGTGCCTGGAGCGACGGTGACGACATCGACTCGGACGAGGATCCCCTCCTGCGTGACCAGCTCTGGCAACCCGAGCTGTGGCGGGCGCTCGAGGCCCGCCTCGATGAGCCGCACCTCGCACGCCGCTTCGACGACGCCGAGGAGGTGCTGCGCGACCCCGGTACGACACCCGAGGGGCTGCCGCCCCGGCTGACGCTGTTCGGCACGAGCCAGCTCCCGCCGTCCTACCTCGACCTGCTCGTCGCGCTCGCCACGCGGATCGAGGTCTCGCTGTACGCCATCGTGCCCTCGCCCGTGCTGTGGGACCGGGTTGCGGCCGCGGGCGGATCCGCGGACGTCGAGGCGCGTCACCCGGTGCTCGTCTCCAGCGGCCGTCTCGCGCGCGACTTCCAGGTCCTGCTCGAGCGGACCGAGGGCTACGGTGGCGACGCGAACTTCGTCGACCCGACCGGCTTCGGCGGCGGTGACGACCCCGTCGCCGGGGAGCGGGCCGACACGGCGCTCGCGCGGCTCCAGTCCGACCTGCTCCGCGACATCGACCGCGGCGACCCGACCAGCGACGATCCCGCCCTCGCCTCCGTCGAGCTCTCGGCGGGGGACACCAGCATGCAGTTCCACGTCTGCCACGGACCCGCCAGACAGGTCGAGGTGCTGCACGACCGCCTCCGGCACCTGTTCGAGGACGACCCCGGCCTCGAACCGCGTGACGTCCTCGTGATGGCCCCCGACATCGAGGCCTACGCCCCGCTGATCTCGGCCGTGTTCGA